>JAPKDO010000397.1 GCA_028822535.1 Acidimicrobiales bacterium | reverse complement strand
CGACGAAGGAGACGCCTTGCCATGCCACGAGAAGGGCGACGGCCGCCGCAGTGACCCACGCGATGGCGAAGGAGAAGATCCGGCTCATGACGCCAGTCTGTGGCACGGAGTTCCAGGGCCAGTACAAGCGCACCTTAAGAGTCCCCTAAGGAGGCCAGGTTTGTCCGGTGTCACTGGCGGAACGGCCGTACGGTGGCGGCCATGGAGATGGTGCTCGTGGTCGAGGACGACCAGCACATCCGATCGGCGATCGTGCGCGGGCTGACCGGGGCCGGGTACACCGCTCGCGGTGAGGCGACCGCGTCGGCGGCGTTGTCGGCGGTCGTGGAGTGGTCGCCGACGTTGGTGGTGCTCGACTTGGGGTTGCCCGACATGGACGGTGGCGACGTGCTGCGGATGCTGCGGGGCATCACCGACATTCCGGTGATCATCGCCACGGCCAGAGACGACGAACGGGAGATGGTTCGCCTCCTCGACGCCGGCGCCGATGACTACGTCGTGAAGCCGTACTCGACCGAGCAGCTCGCGGCCCGAATCCGGGCGGTCGTACGGCGACGCGGCATCGATCATGGACCCGAGGACAGGATCGAGGTCGACGGCTTGGTCGTCGACAGCTCTCGCCGGGTCGCGACGATCGATGGCGCGTCGCTGGATCTGAGTCGACTCGAGTTCGATCTGTTGTCGTATCTGGCGAAACGGAGCCCGGCAGTGGTGAGCCGACAAGAGCTGATGGCCGAGGTGTGGAACCAGCCCTTCGGCGGCTCGGACAAGACCGTCGACGTGCACCTCTCGTGGCTTCGCCGAAAGCTGGGCGAGACGGCATCGGCGCCACGCTTGTTGTGGACGATCCGCGGCGTCGGCGTGAAGCTCGAATCCCCGCAGCCATGACGACGGCAGACGCTGGGTGAGGCGCAGACTCGTCATCGTGGCGCTGGCGTCGGCGGCGCTCGTGGTCGTGGCATTTGCGGTTCCGCTGGCCGGGCTCGTCCGATCGGTGGCGAGAGACCGAGCCATCACCGCCGCCGAACGAGACGCCGCAGCGTTGACGCCGGTGTTGGCGCTGTCGTTGTCACCCGAGCTCATCGACGACGCGATCGCGCGAACCGACACCGGCGCCGATGGCCGCATCACGGTATGGCTGCCCGACCGGACCCGGGTCGGAGACCCCACCCCATCGGACCCAGACCTCGTCGACGTCGTCCGCAGCGAGCAGCGGGCATTCAGCCAAACCGTCGACGGCGACGTCGAGCTGTACGCACCGGTGATCACCGGCACAGGCGATGTATCGGTCACACGGACCCGAGTACCCGCCGAGTTGTTGGGCGACGGTGTGGGCACGGCGTGGCTCGCGCTCACCGGGGTCGGTCTGGCGGTTCTCATCGCGTCAGGATTCGTCGCCGACCGGATGTCCCGCTCCCTGACGCTCGACGCCGACGAGTTGAAAGCAACCGCTGATCAGCTCGCCTCCGGGATGACGGATGCGCGGGCGGCACGGTCATCCACACCGGAACTCGATGCGGCCGGTAGAGCCCTCAACGCACTGGCTGACCGCATCGACGAGCTCCGAACTGCAGAGCGAGAACGCGTCGCCGATCTGTCACACCGTCTCCGCACGCCGCTCACCGCGTTGCGGCTGGACGCAGAACGCGTCGCCGATCCCGCGCTCATCGACGGCGTCGATCGCCTACACGCCACCGTCACCGAGATCATCAGGACCGCGCGCCGCCCACTCAACGACTCCAACGTTCGCGCCCGCTGCGATGCCGTCGCCGTCGCGACCGAACGGGCCGAATTCTGGTCGGCGTTGGCCGAGGATGACCATCGCACCTGGAGTCTCGACACAGACGAAGCGCCGTGCCTCGTCACTGTCTCGGCGGACGATCTCGGAGCAGCGCTCGACGTGCTGCTCGGCAACGTCTTCGCCCACACGACGAGTGGCACCGACTACCGCGTCAGCGTGCTCCGAAACGGAGAAGCTGTTGTCGTCTCCGTCGACGACAGCGGCGAGGGTCTGCCACCCGGCCATACCGAACGAGGCGTGAGCAACGCAGGTTCGACCGGCCTCGGGCTCTCAATCGCCACCGGTACCGCTGCCGCGGCCGGCGGCAGACTCGAAACCGGCCGGTCCCGCCTCGGAGGCGCGCGGATCACGATGATCCTCCCATCCACCTGAGACTGATCCCGACGACAAGATCCTTTACCTGCTGTTGAGACTCGCCGGAGGCCTCGTTAGCGGCCGGACGACGAGCGTGAGGTCACAAGCGCACTCACCGAACTCGAAAGGCACAGACCATGTTCCACAAGCTCCGGCTGACCACCGCTCAGATCGGCGTCACCGCCGGCATACTCGGCGCCGCCACTGGCCTCGCCCTCGCCGCCGGCGGCTCCCCGCTCGGGATCCAACTCGCGAACTCCACCGAGACCCCCGGCGACATCTCCGGACCATGCGACGAGGCCGAGAACGCCGCCAAACCCGAATGCGCCGGCGTTGTCGTGCCGGATCCAACCACCAGCACGACCCCCGACACATCGACCTCCACGACGATGACGGTCCCGGACTCATCGACCTCCACGTCTATCTCGACGACGATTCCCGGCGACCGAGCCGTTCCCAACCAAGGTGCCAGCAGCGTTGATGCCGCCGGCGCAGGCACCGTCGTCTACCGGGTCACCGGCGGCAGCTTCGAGTTGATCTCCGCCAGCCCGAACGACGGATGGCGAGTCGACGTCGAGCGGTCCGCCGGCTCCGAGATCGACCTCGACTTCCGGTCTGGGAGCCGGCGTGTCCAGGTCGACATCGAGTTCGAAGACGGGGGCGTTCGCGAACGGGTCCGGTTCCGCGACGACGCCGACGACACCCGCATCGAGACCACCGACGGCCAGATCACCGACACCCGTACCGGCGATGACAACTCCAGCGCAGGCTCCGCTCTACCGTCGAACGACAACGACAACGACAACGACAACGACAACGACAACGACAACGACAACGAC
>JAPKDO010000396.1 GCA_028822535.1 Acidimicrobiales bacterium | reverse complement strand
CGCCTGCACGGTCTCGGGCCCATGGCCGGCACCGACCTCGATCCGATCCTGCGCAACATCGGCGTCACGACCATCATCGGGGTCGGAGTGTCGGTGAACGTAGGAATGACCAACTTCGTCATGGACGCCGTGAACGCGGGCTACCAGTTCGTGTTGCCCCGCGACGGAGTGGCGGGTGTGCCGCCGGAGTACGCGGACCAGGTGGTCGACGACACGCTGGCGTTGCTGGCCACCGTCACCACGATCGACGACGTGTGCGACACGTGGACCGCATGAGGTCCGTCCTGACACGCCGTCACTACGCTGCGGCCCATGGCTGAAGTTCCTCTTGAGGAGTCCGACGACGAGCTCCGCGCCGCCGACGGTCGAGTCCCCGGGCGTCGCGGGCTCGCGACGCGTCAGAAGCTGCTCGAGCACACGCAGGAGTTGTTGGCGGAGTCCTCGTACCGCGAGTTGAAGGTCATCGACATCGCCCGCGAAGCCGGCACATCGCCGGCGACCTTCTACCAGTACTTCCCCGACGTCGAGGAAGCGATCCTCGTGCTCGCGAGCGAGGCGGCGCACGACGGCGAGGTCCTCACCGAGATCGCGACCGCCGGACCCTGGACGGGGGCCGCCGGCTACGCGACCGCCGAGCGTCTGGTCGCGGCGTTCTTCGACTTCTGGGGCGCCCACTCGTCGGTCCTTCGGGTCGTCGACCTCGCCACCGCGCAGGGCGACGACCGTTTCCGTCAGATCCGTGTACGACTCCTGAACGAGGTCGCCACTGCGCTCGCCCAGGTGAACCGCCACTTCGTGACCAAGAAGAAGGCGCCGGCCGGTCTCGATCCGATGGCGCAGGCCGGGGTCGTCGTGTCGATGCTCGCCCACGTGTCGGACCATCAGATGGGCTTCGAGTTCTGGGGCATCAAGACCAACGACCTGCAGGTGTCGATGGCTCGGCAGGTGTACTGGACGATCACCGGTCAGAAGCCGCCGGCCCCGTGAGCGCCGACCTCTCGGGCCAGGTCGCCGTCGTCACCGGCGGGAACGGCGGGATCGGTCTCGGCTTCGCCGAGGGCGTGGCCGCCGCCGGCGCCGATGTCGCGATCTGGGCGCGCAACGCGTCCAAGTCGGCGGACGCGGTGGAGCGTCTGTCCGGGCTCGGAGTTCGAGCCGAGGCGATCGCGTGTGACGTGGCCGACGAGTCCTCCGTGGCCGCAGCCGTGGCCGACACCGTCGAGCGACTGGGTCGCATCGACATCTGCGTGGCCAATGCCGGCACCTCGGGGCTCGGCCAACTGCAGGATCTGACGCTGGACGAATGGCGTCGGGTGATGGCGGTCAACGTCGATGGCGCCTTCTTGACCCTGCGCGACTGCGCCCGGCAGATGATCGCCCAGGGCGACGGTGGCGCGATGGTGGCGATCTCCTCGACGTCCGCCGTGCACGGTGCGCCGGCGAACCCGCACTACGCGACGTCGAAGACCGCGCTGCTCGGTCTGGTGCGATCGTCGGCGGTCGGCCTCGCTCGCCACGGCATCCGGGTCAACGCCGTCCTCCCCGGATGGACCCGCACCGAGATGGCCGAGGGCGGCTACCAGAACGAGCAGTTCCGCGAGGTCACCACGAAGAGGACGCCGGTGCGACGCTGGGCCACCGGCGACGACTATCGATCGCTGTCCGCCTACCTGTGCGATCGGTCCATCGACTTCCACACCGGCGACACCGTCACGTTCGACGGTGGCTACACCGTCTTCTAGGGGGCACGCCATGGCCGTGAACCTGACCGCCACGTTCGCTGCCATCCGCGCCGCAGTGCCGCACCTACGGGGACCGGCGGGTGCGTCGATCATCAACGGCGTGGGCGGTGTCGGTGTGCGACCGACCCGAGGGGAGCGCCCCATTTCGCAGCGAAGGCGGGCATGATCGCCATCACCAAGTCCGCTGCGGTCGAGTACGAGCCCGGCATCCGGGTCAACGTCGTGTCGCCGACGTTCGCCGAGACGTCGTTGACCGCACCGTTGCTCGCCGACCCTGGCGTGCGTGCCGACGTCGATGGCCGCATCCCTTTCGGCAGAGTGGGACTTCCTCGACGGATGAGCGTTCTCGACGAAATGACTTCCGGGTTCCGGTTGGTGAGCGGTCGAGATCGTCGTCCACGTCGTTCTCGACGAACTGCCTCACGGATCTCGACGGTGATTTCGTCGAGATGGGCCGAGGTGGAGGTCCGGTGAGGGAATCCCTGGTCGTGGGTGCTGACGGAACGCCGCGTTGTTGGTGGTGTGGTGACGACCCGCTCTACCTCGCCTATCACGACGACGAGTGGGGGCAGCCGACCCGCGATGAGCGGGAACTGTTCGAGCTGTTGTCGCTCGAGGCGTTCCAGGCCGGGCTCGCCTGGATCACGATCCTTCGGAAGCGTGAGGCATTCCGTGAGGCGTTCGACGGGTTCGACATCGAGTCCGTGGCGGCCTTCGCCGAGCCCGACATCGAGCGGATGCTCGGCAACGCCGGCATCGTCCGGCACCGCGGGAAGATCGAGGCGACGATCCGCCTGGCCAACCTGTGTCTGGAACTGGCGGCTGAAGGATCGTCACTGTCGGAGATGACGTGGTCGTTCGCACCGGAGCCCCGTGTGGCGCCGCTCCCGTCGATCGACGATGTTCCCGACAACACCGACGATGCCGTCGCGCTCTCGAAGGCGCTCAAGGCGAGAGGCGCGAAGTTCGTCGGACCCACCATCGTCTACGCATTCATGCAGTCCGCCGGGATGGTCGACGACCACCTCGCCGGCTGCCATCGCGCCCGCTGAGCACGGACCGCCACCGCCCCCAGCCATGTTCTTGTCACACCCCGAGACCAGTGGATGGATCGAGGTGTGACAAGAAATGAGGGTGGGGGGTCAGAGTTGGTCCATGTAGGTGTCGGTGCCGGGGATGGTGGGCTTGAACGGACCGGCCCACAGCAGTCGTCCGGAGTCGGCGATCGACTCGCCCCACCTCCGCCACCTGCGCCATGACCTCTTCTGCCG
>JAPKDO010000395.1 GCA_028822535.1 Acidimicrobiales bacterium | reverse complement strand
ACCGGACAGCTCCGGCATCGCTCGCTTGAGCCCGCGCATGGCCTGTTGGATCCGTTTCTCGTTCTCGATCAACGCGAAGCGCACGAACCCCTCGCCGCCGGGGCCGAACCCCACGCCCGGGGAACACGCGACGTTCGCCTCGGTCACCAACATCTTGGCGAACTCCACCGAGCCCATGTGCTTGTAGGGCTCCGGGATCGGCGCCCAGGCGAACATGGTCCCACCAGGACGGGGCATCTCCCAGCCGATCCGGTCCAGGCCGTCGCACAGGGCATCGCGACGCGACTGATAGACGGCGTTGACTTCCTTGGGGAACTCGGTCGCTTCGTTGAGGGTGACCGTGGCGGCGATCTGGATCGGCTGGAACGTGCCGTAGTCCAGGTAGCTCTTCAGTTTGGCCAGCGCGCCGACGACCTCGGGATTACCGGCCATGAACGCCACCCGCCAGCCCGCCATCGAGAACGACTTGGTCATCGAGTACAACTCGACCGCGCACTCCTTCGCGCCTTCGGCCTGCAGGATCGACGGCGGCTGGAACCCATCGAAACCGAGTTCGGCGTACGCGTTGTCGTGGACGACCACGACCTCCTGCTCGCGTGCGAAGTCGACGAGGCCCTGGAAGAAGTCGAGATCGACACACGTGGTGGTCGGGTTGTGTGGGAACGACACCACGATCACCCTCGGTCGGGGCCACGAGTACATGAACTGGTGCCGGATCCGCTCGAGCAGGTTGCCGTCGCCGTACATCGGGATCTCTCGGATGCTCGCGCCGGCGAACAACGGACCCCAGAGATGGATGGGATAGCTCGGCGAGGGAACCAGGGCGGAGTCACCGGGGCCGAGCAGGACCCAGCACAGGTGCGAGTAGCCCTCCTTGGCGCCGATGGTCGCCACGACCTCGGTCTCGGGATCGAGGACGACGCCGAAGCGCCGCAGGTACAGGTCGGCCGCGGCCTGGCGGAGCTTCGGTATGCCCTTGGACTGCGAGTACCGGTGGTTGCGACCGAGACGAGCGGCCTCGGTCAACTTCTCGACGGCGATGTCGGGCGACGGCAGGTCGGGATTGCCGAAACCGAGGTCGATCACGTCCTCGCCTGCTCGCCGAGCTTCCTGCTTCAGTCCGTCGATGATCGTGAACACGTACGTCGGCAAGCCGGTGATGCGGCGGAACTCCATGCCCGCACGGTATCGCTCTGCCCCCGCTCCCCCGAGAATGCAATTGTGTAGTCCATGGAAACCGTCGACGTCGTCGTGGAGATCCCCCGCGGCAGCAGGAACAAGTACGAGTACGACCACGACAAGGAAGTGTTCCGTCTCGACCGACGACTGTTCTCCGCGACGGTGTACCCGGCGGACTACGGCTTCATCCCCGACACCCTCGGCGAAGACGGCGACCCCTTGGACGCGCTCGTCGTCATGGAGGAGCCGACATTCCCCGGGTGTTGGATCCAAGCCCGTCCCGTCGGCGTGTTCTGGATGACCGATGATGCCGGCCCCGACGCCAAGATCATCTGCGTTCCGGCCGGCGACCCGCGTTGGGAACGTGTGCCCGAGATCGAGGACCTTCCCGAGTACCTCCGGGCCGAGATCGAACACTTCTTCACGGTCTACAAGGACCTCGAACCCCATAAATTCTCGTCGACCCGTGGGTACGAGGGTTCACAGGCGGCCTGGGCCGAGATCCGGGCGGCGCTGGAGCGCCACGAGTCAGACTGACTCGGACGCGACGAGCGCAGCACCGACCGCACCGGCGTGCTCTCCGGCAAGCGCGACCGCGATGGTCACGGCGGGCCGATGATCCGACCCCATGACCTGGGCGGGGACAGCCTCGGCGATGCGATCCAGGAGCACATCCGACGCGTCCATCACGCCACCGCCCAAGACCACGATCGACGGGTCGAGCACGTCGACGAGGTTTCCGATGCCAGCGGCGAGCCACCACGCGAACTCGTCGAGCACGGCACCGGCATCGCGGTCGCCGTCACGCGCCGCTGCGACGACATGTTCGCCTCGAACCGCCTCGGCGTCGCCGGCGAGGTCCACGGCCGCGGACAACCGCCCGGCGAGCGCAGCATCGCGTCCCAGGCGACCCAGCCCCGACCCGGACGCGAACCGTTCCCAACAACCGCGTCGGCCGCAGGGACACGCTGGTCCGTTTCGGTCCACCAGCATGTGCCCGGGTTCACCGGCGAAGCCGTTCGCGCCGCGCCGCACCGTGCCGTCGACGAACAGGCCCGCGCCGATGCCCGTGCCGATCGTCAACAAGACGCCGTCGGAGTGCCCGACGCCGGCTCCGAAGCGGAACTCGGCGGCGGTCGCGCAGGTCGCGTCGTTGTCCACCACCACGGGCCGACCCACCCGGGAACCGAGTAGATCGCCGAGATCCACGTCGTCGACGGCAGGGAGATTGGGGCCGTAGCGGAAGCGATCGTCGTGATCCACCAGACCCGGCAACCCGATCCCGACCGGAGCCGACGTGTCGGCATCGAGTTCGGCGACGAGCGCGACGAGCGACTCGACGAGGGCCTCGGTCCCTACGGGCGTCGACCGTCGGACGACCGCGATCGGTGTGGACGGCTCGGCCGTGTCCACGACGACGCCGAGCAACTTCGTACCGCCGACATCGATCCCGATCGCACGGTCCGCGGGAACGGGGAGCCGGCTCGAGTCGGACTCGCGGCCGTCAGTAGCGGAGGGTGGCACCGATACGTCCGAGGACGTCGAGGTCGGCGTTGCCGACGCAGATGTCGACCGCGCACGAGTTGACGAGCGCGTCGTCGACCGCGTGTTCGACGACGTCGTCGACGTGGGTCATCTCGGCGCCACAACGGCAGTCGCGCCCCACGGCGGCGAGCTGCTGGCACGCTGGGCACTGCCATCCCTCCGCCTGGAATCCGTCGGAGACCAGGAGGCGGTCGACCCGCTTCTCCGCCAGTGCCTCCAGCACGTCGTCCAGTCCGGCAACACCGAGCTTGCCGGCCGAAACCGCCTCGCGCAGGCGTGCCACGGACGCGTTCTCA
>JAPKDO010000061.1 GCA_028822535.1 Acidimicrobiales bacterium | reverse complement strand
GCAACCGTGACCGCTGGACGGCCGGACGGAGTCCGACGGTCCAGATCAGGCGTCGTCACCGATGAGCATCTCGGCCTTGTTGCCGTACTTCTGGGTCATACCCATGGCGTGCTTGCTCGCCTCCATGATGCTGGGGTCGCCCATGGCGGCTTGCATGTCTTCCGGCGAGTCCCAGGTGCCGACGAACATCAGGTAGTACGGCGCTTCGGTGCCGCGCGGCGTGCCGCTGAAGACGGTCGTGCTGTGCGAGGTCATCTTCGGGAACTTCGCGGCGATCGGGAGGTGGTCCGACTTGTACTCGGCGACGAACGCCTCGGCATCGGATTCGGGCTTGGTGTACAGAACGGTGAGGTTTGCCATGCCCTATCTCTATCGGACGCCAGCGCGTTCGCCGACGCAGGCCCGGCGATGGGTCGACAATGCTTGGTTCCCGACTTCCCGGGTGGTGACATGCTGTCCCCGATGGGGAAGATCATCCCGCCGGTCGTCGCCTCGGGCTCCATGACGGGCGACGGTCCCCCGGTCATCGACATCGACGATGCGGTCCGCCTCCGGGCATGGCGAGCCGACGACGCCGGCGTCGTCGTCGACGCCTTCGCCGACCCCGACATACAGCGTTGGCACTTCCGCCGCTACGACACCGAACGCGAGGCGCTGGACTGGATCGAGGCCACGTGGCGCGATTGGCGGGCGGAGCGGGCCGCGACGTGGGCGGTCGTCTGGACCGACACCGACGAGGTCGCCGGACGGGTGACGGTGTACACCGCGCTCGAGGACGGTCACGGCGAGGTGTCGTACTGGATGCTCCCCCAGTTCCGGCGCCGGGGCATCGCCTCCAGGGCATGCACCGCAGCGACCCGATGGGCCCATGCGCTCGGCCTCCACCGGATCCAACTCGAGCACTCCGTCGAGAACGACGCTTCAGAACACGTCGCGCTCCGATGCAGGTTCCACGAAGAGGGCGTCCGGCGCGGCGCGACCATGCACGCCGACGGGTGGCACGACATGCGTCAGTACGCGCACCTCGCGACCGACTGAGCGGTCGTGGGCAGCCTCGGTCAGCTCACGCCGATGAAGCGCATCGCCTCGAAGCGGGTGGCGGTGTTGTTGCGGAACAGACCGCGGACTGCCGAGGTGATGGTCGTCGACCCCGGCTTACGGACGCCGCGCATCGACATGCACAGGTGCTCGGCCTCGACGACGACGAGCACGCCCTTGGGTTCGAGGACCTCGTCCAACGCGTTCGCGATCTGGACGGTCAGCCGCTCCTGGACCTGTGGCCGCTTCGCGTAGACGTCGGCGAGGCGGGCCAGCTTCGACAACCCGGTGATCCGACCGTTGTCGTTGGGGATGTAGGCAATGTGGGCGCTGCCGATGAACGGGATCAGGTGGTGCTCGCAGGCCGAGTAGATCGGGATGTCGCGCACCATGACCATCTCGTCGTGTTCGGCCTCGAAGGTCGTCTTGAGGTGGCGGTCGGGTGTGTCGTGCAGACCGGCGAAGATCTCGGCGTACATGCGGGCGACGCGTGCCGGCGTGTCGACCAAGCCATCGCGTTCGGGGTCCTCGCCGACGGCGGCGAGGATCTCGCGGACCGCCGCTTCGATACGGGGCTGGTCGATCTCGGGCGCGAGCGCTGGGCGCTCGTCTTCGGGCGCCGTCATGTCCCCGACGTGCCCGGGCGGAGGCGGAACCAACGGCGCGACTTCGAGGGGTTCGTCGGCGCCGGCGGCGGCTCGGGCTCAGCTCCGGGCTCCGAGCGCTCGGACGCGACGACCGCAGGCACCCCGGCTTCGACAACCGGGGCCGGGAGGGCGGATTCGCCCGCCTCGTCACCCTCGAGCGCCGACGGGTCGGGATCGACCCAGGTCTCGATGTCGCCGAAGATCGTGTTGAGCTCGTCCTCGCCCAGCGTCTCCTTGTCGAGCATCTCGGTCGCGAGCTTGTCGAGCGTGGACCGATAGGCCGTGAGGATCGCCTCGGCCCGATCGTGCGCGTTGTTGACGAGTTCGCGGATCTCCTCGTCGATGGTCGCGGCGACCGAATCGGAGTAGTTGGCCTCGTGGCCGTACTCCTTGCCGAGGAAGATCTCGCCCTGCTTGGCACCGAGCGCCAACGGACCGACGTTGTCGCTCATGCCGTAGCTGGTGACCATGGCCCGGGCGATCTCGGTGGCCTTCTCGATGTCGTCGGCCGCACCGGTGGTGATCTCGCCGAACACGACCTCTTCGGCCGTGCGCCCGCCGAGCAGCATGGCAAGGCGGTCGATCAGCTCGGACTTGGTGTGCGTGTACCGGTCCTCGGTCGGCAGTGCGAGGGTCCAGCCCAGCGCGCGGCCGCGAGCGACGATCGACACCTTGTGGATCGGGTCGCAGTGCTCGAGCACGTGCCCGACGAGCGCGTGGCCGCCCTCGTGGTAGGCGGTGACCTTGCGCTCGTTCTCGGACATGACGCGGGTCTTGCGTTCGGGCCCGGCGAGGACGCGGTCGATGGCCGACTCGACGGTCGCCATGTCGATGGTCGACACCGAGTTGCGGGCCGCCATCAGCGCCGCCTCGTTCATGAGGTTGGCGAGGTCGGCGCCGGTGAAGCCCGGCGTGCGCCGTGCGATCACCGAGTTGTCGACGTCCTTCTCGAGCGGCTTGCCCTTCGAGTGGACGTCGAGGATCGCCTTGCGGCCCTCGAGGTCGGGCCGGTCGACCACGATCTGGCGATCGAAGCGGCCGGGTCGCAGCAGTGCCGGGTCGAGGATGTCGGGACGGTTGGTGGCGGCGATCAGGATCACGCCGGTCTGCGCTTCGAAGCCGTCCATCTCGACGAGCATCTGGTTGAGGGTCTGCTCACGTTCGTCGTGACCACCACCCATGCCGGCGCCACGGTGACGACCGACGGCGTCGATCTCGTCGATGAACACGATGGCCGGGGCCTGTGCCTTGGCCTGTTCGAACAGGTCGCGGACACGCGAGGCACCGACGCCGACGAACATCTCGACGAAGTCCGAACCGGAGATCGAGAAGAAGGGTGCGCCCGCTTCACCAGCCACGGCCCGTGCGAGCAGCGTCTTGCCGGTACCCGGAGGGCCGACCAGCAGCACGCCGCGGGGAATCTTGGCACCGATGGCGTGGAACTTGGCGGGGTCCTGCAGGAAGTCCTTGATCTCGCGGAGTTCCTCGACTGCTTCCTCGGCCCCGGCGACGTCATCGAACGTCACGCTCGGCTGGTCCTTGTTGAACTGCTTGGCCTTGGCCTTGCCGAACTGCATGACCTTGCTGCCGCCGCCCTGCATGGCATTGATCACGAAGAGGAACAGGCCGAAGAGGATGAGCAGCGGGAGGAGGCTGAACAGCAGCGAGACCCAGATCGAGTCCTGCTGCTGGTCGGTCTCGATGTCGATCGATGGACGAGCCTCGGACAGCTCTGCGGTCAGTTCGTCGGCGAACTCGGATGGGTACGAGACCTTGTACTTGTCGCCGTTCTGGAGCTCGCCCGTGACCTCGTGACTGCGGTCCTTGATGGTGGCCGTGTCGACCTCGCCGTCGGCCACCGCCTCACGGAACGCGTTGAGGTCGAGGTCTTCGACGTCGGGACCCTGGCGCAGGAAGCTGCCGCCGATGAGCACGGCGGCCACGATCAATGCGACCCAGAGGAATGTGGAGCGGCGGAAGAGTTTCATGGGATCCGGAAAGGTTACCGGCACCGCCCCTGGTTGACCCCGGCAGGGCAGCGTCGCTCGCTCAGACCGCTGGGGCCCTCATTGCGCGCCGAGGTACGTGCGGATGTCGGGGAGGTTGCGGTACCGCTCGGCCACGTCGAGGCCGTAGCCGATGACGAACGCAGGCGGGATCCGGAATCCGATGTAGCGGAGGTCGACGTCGGCCTCCTGATTGCCTTCCCGGACGAAGAGTGCGCACACCTCGAGCGACGCAGGCATGCGAGCTCGCAGCGTCTTGCGCAGGTAGCGGAGCGTGAGACCAGAGTCGATGATGTCCTCGACGATGATCACGTGGCGATCGGCGAGGTCGATGTCGAGGTCCTTGACGATCCGCACGACGCCCGACGACCGGGTGCTCGCCCCGTAGGACGACACGGCCATGAAGTCGACCTCGAGCGGAACGTCGACGGCACGGGCGAGGTCGGCCATGAAGATGAAGGCGCCCTTGAGCACGGCCACGAGCAGCGGGTTCTTGCCCTCGTAATCGCCGGCGATCTCCCTGCCGAGCTCGGCGATACGCGACTGCAGTTGCTCTGCAGTGACGAGTGCCTCGCCGATCACTTCGTCACCGGATTCAACCACGCGGCAGAAACCTAGCCGCGAGCCGTTGCCGGGAACGACGGATCTCGACGCCACCGCCCACCTGGGTGGCGACGGAGACACCCCGAGCGACCTCGAGCACCCGGTCGACCGCAGCGAGATCAGGCGGATGGCGTTCGGGGTCGAACGTGCGGAGCCATGCACGGACACTCCTGCGGGCGAGGGCCACCGGCGCCTCGGCGAGGGCTTCCGCGTCCGTCGGGTCGATCCGCGCAGACAGCGCATCGAGGTACGCGACATCGACGGCGGCGACGTCCGCTCCACGGGCGACCAGGGCAGCGACGTCACGACCGGCGATGTCGTCGAGCAACGGGAGGAGTTCGTGGCGGACGCGATTGCGGCGAAAACGCGGGTCGTCGTTGCTCGGGTCGCGAATCGGCGACAGTTGTGCCTCGTCACAGATCGCGTGCGTCTCCGACCGCCGGAGCGCCAGGATCGGATGCCGCTCGTCGCCCATACCGGCGAGGCCGTCCAGCCCGCTGCCGCGCATCAGCGAGAGCAGCACCGTCTCGGCCTGGTCGTCTGCGGTGTGTCCGAACAAAGTGTCGGGCGGCAGGACACCGTGGCGCGCTCGGCGAGCGCGCGCTTCGAGATCCGCGCCGTCTGCCACCTCGACCGTCTCGGCTCGGAAGGCGGCGCCCAGACGGCTGGCTGCCGCGGCGACGACGTCCGCTTCCGCGGCGCTCCCGTCCCGGAGGCCGTGGTCGACGTGGACGGCGGTGACGTCGAGGCCGGCGTCGACCGCCAGTACGAGGAGGGCGAGGGAGTCGGCCCCACCGGACACCGCGCACGTGACCGCCGTTCCCGATGTCGGGAACCGGCATCGGGCCCGCGCTGCAGCGAGCGCCGACACGTCAGTCCGAGACGACGAGCACGCCGGCACGAAGCAATGCGAGTACCTCGGTCACACTCTCGATCCCGAGCGACCGGGCCGAGCGGCGGAGGCTGGCGTAGATGTTGGCCCGGCTGACGCCGAGGATCGCGGCGGAGTTGCTGACGGAATCGTTCTCGGCGACGACGCGGAGCACCCGCCGCTGCGTCTCGGTCAACTCGTCACCGACCACGGTCGGGGCATCGTCGCCGTCGGCGAGATCGGACCCTGGACGTCGCGGTGCACGCTCCAGACGAGACAGGCGTGGTCGCGGCGACTCGTCGACCTCGTCGGGGTCCAGACCCTTCTCGATACGGGCGACGGCCGTCAGCGCATCCGTCTGCGCGGCGAGCCGTTGCTGGGGCTCCGGGTCGCCGGCGAGCGCCTCGCGAACGGTCGCCAGCAGGTCGTCCGTGTCGACCGGCTTCACGAGATAGCGGATCGCCCCGCTGACGCCGCCGCGTGCCTTCTCCATGTCGGCTCCGAGTGAGGTCACCATGATCACCCGGACCGTCGAGATCCTGTCGTCGAGGTGCGACTTGAGCTGATCGAGAACGGTCCAGCCGTCGACCTCGGGCATCATCACGTCGAGCAGGACGACGTCGGGGACCTCGATCTCGACAGCAGCGAGGGCGTCGTCGCCGTCGGACGCGGTCATGACCAGATGACCGTCGGATTCGAGAGCCATCTGTTCGAGGTAGCGGATGTCGGGTTCGTCGTCGACGACGAGTACGAGGGCCATTGGGGGCTTTCGGCAGTTTCGGCGTTCAGCTCACGAGTTCTTCGGAGAGCCGCACCCGGTCGACCCATTCCTCCGGGTCCCGGATCTCTCCCAGCGTCGGAAGCCAGCTCGGTCCGCGCCAGGCGGGTTCGATCCCGTCCTTGCCGCCGGCGAGGCGCTCGACCTCGGCGATGAAGTCCTCGCCCTGTTGATACTGATTGAGCTTGGCCTCGAGGCCGAGCACCCGCTGCACGAAGCGGTTGAACCCGCTGGTCGACATCCGCCGCTGCTGCAGCACACGGGCGAATCGGTCAGCCGAGTCGACGTGGCCGATCCCCGCACGGTTCATCGTCACGTCGCCGTGTCCCTCGAGCAGGCTCATCAGCCCACCGATCTGGTCGAGCACGGCCCGCTGTTCGGGCGACGCGATCAGGTGCGCGATGCCACCGTCAGCCATCGGGCTGCGACCCGCCCGGATCTCGGTGATGGCGCGCTTCATGGCGTTGAAGAGGACCATCGGGTCGACCGAGGCAGAGCCGAGCATCGAATCGACGAGCGACAGGTAGTGCTCGCGCATCCACGGGACGCCGGTGAACTGCGCCCGATGCGTGACCTCGTGGAGCGCCAGCCAGAGCCGGAACTCGCGGGGCGGGAAGCCGAACCGCTTCTCGAGCGCCAGCACGTTGGGCCCGACGTAGTACACGGTGTCGCCGTGTTCAGGGTCTCCGGCTCCGTCGCCACCGTCCTCCCCGCTCGCCATGAGCAGGTCGTACTGACCGAGCACGCGTCCCGACATCCAGCCGAGCAGCATGCCGACCTCGGCGGCGGCCGCTTTGCGCATGACCACCGCACCGGGGCCGACGACACGACTCGACATCTTGTCGGTCACCGGCGACAGCAGACGCTGGAAGGACGAGATGTTGGCTCGGACCCAGCCGGCGCGATCGGTGACCTGGCCGCGTGCCGGCCCGGCGAGTGAGCGCAGGCCGGTCTCGGCCTCGACCAGTTCCTCGGCGAGGGCGGTCAGCTCCTCGAAGTCGGCGGCCAACGAGTCGGCCAGATAAGAATCCGCGAGCGGCTCGCGACCGGCGGCACGAACGGCGATCCGCTCTGCCAGCTCCCAGTCGACGAGGTCAGCCACGCTCCTGGTCAGCCCCCGGGTACTTCGGCTTGACCACCTTGTTCAGGTAGCCGATGACGACCATCGCGGTCACGGGGATCACAGCGGTGACCATGAGGACGACCGCGATCCAGAAGTGCCAGACGGGTGCTGCGAACATGGGTCCGATCCTATGTCGACGGCTCGTGGCCGATGGCATCTGCGATGCGGGCCCGGAGGTCGTCGGTCGCCTGCTCACGACATTTTGTCGAGACATAGGCCTTGATCTCGGCTTCGAAGTCGAAGGCCTCGAAGCACGGCGGACAGTCCTCGAGATGCTGGCGGATCTGCGCTTTCTTGGCCTCGGTACACTCGCCGTCGAGGAAGTGGTACAGCTCGTGCAGCACCTCGGTGCAGTCGTGCTTCTCGGTCTCGGCGTTCATGGGTCAGCTCCCGACGTCACTCATTGGCGCAGGCTCGGCGAGTCCACGGGCGACGGCGAACTCGTACAACTGCTTCTGAAGCGCTTTTCTTCCCCGATGCAGTCGGGACATGACCGTGCCGATGGGGATGTCGAGGATCTCGGCGATCTCCTTGTAGGCGAACCCCTCGACATCGGCCAGCAGCACGGCGATACGGAAGTTGTCGGGAAGCGACTCCATCGCGTCCTTGACCTCCGACTCGGCGAACAGGTCGAGGAGCTCTTCCTCGGCCGATCGGCCGGCGGTGGCGGCCTCGAGCCCGCCGAGACGCCGGTAGAGGTACAGGTCCTCGACCTCGGCCAGGTCGGTCTCGTCGGGTCGCCGCTGCTTCTTGCGGTAGATGTTGATGTAGGTGTTCGTGAGGATGCGGTAGAGCCACGCCTTGAGGTTGGTGCCCTCGGTGAACCCGCCGAAGCCTCGGTACGCCTTGAGATACGTCTCCTGGACGAGGTCCTCGGCGTCGGCCTTGTTGCGGGTCATCCGCATGGCCGCGCCGTAGAGCGAGTCCATGAGCGGCATCGCCTGCTCGGAGAACGTCGCTTGGTCGGCCATCGTCGGCGACCCTACGCGTTCAGCGGTAGGAGGTGAACTCCCCGTCGGCGACGTCAGCGAAGTCCGAGACCGCAACGCCACCGTCGAACAGCGACCAGAGCCGGCCCTGCACGACGATGCCGCGCGACGGGTAGCGGCCGTCGACCGTGACGGTCCCCCGCTCGGTGATGCCGGAGTCGGCGATGTCGAGCACCGTCATGCCCGAGCCGACGCCCTCAGGGTTGTTGGGGGTCGGCTCCTGGTAACGCTCGATCGGCAGGATCGCCGCCGTCTCGGGCGCCCACCACAGGAATGCCTGCGGATCGTTGCCGGCCTGCGAGTAGGCGTCGGGCTCGATGTGGGTCTGGATCTGGCGCGGCAAGGTCGGATCCGACACGTCGAAGAGCGAGACGAGGAAGCCCTGGTCCCGTCCTTCGAGGTCCGCGTCACGACCGACGCCCACGAGGCGGCCGTCGCCGATCGGATGGAGGTATGAGGAGAAGCCGGGGATCTTGAGTTCGCCGACGTTGCGGGGCTCGGTCGGGTCCTCGAGATCGATGACGTAGAGCGGGTCGGTCTGACGGAACGTCACGACGTACCCGACCGGCCCCATGAAGCGGACCGACTGGATGGTCTCGGTGCGTCCGAGGCCACCGACCGAGCCGACTTCGACCAGTTCGCCGCCCCGGGCCTGGAAGACGTGCACGCCCGACTCGCTCTCATTGCGGGAGTCCCAGGGCGTTCCCTCGGTGGTGGCGATGCGGAGGTGGCCGTCGTACTCCGACAGCGAGAACTGGTTGAGGGTGCTTCCCGGCACCTCGCCGGCGGCGACGTGGGTCGCTGCCCCATCCCCACCGAGGTCGAAGGCGTGGATCGCTGTCGACCAGTCCTCGGACGAGATGCTGCCCTGTTCGTCGAACTGGACCCACTGGGTGGCGGCGACGTAGAGCGTGCTCGACGAGGCGTAGACGGTGCCGGCCTGGGCGACGATCGTCGTCGTGTTCGCCGGGTCGAAGCCTTCGTCGAAGTCGACTCGGAGCACGGATGTCTCGGCGATGCCGGCGTTCACCTCGGGAACGAGGACGTCGTCGCACTCGACGAGCGACCCCTCGATGCTCGATGGGGCTCCGCCATCGGTCGCCGTCGTGGTCCGGAACGAGGGCAACCAGTCGTCGATGCTCGACCCCTCGACCGCGTCGTCGATCGCGTCGTCCATGTCCTGTTCGTTCGAGATCGCCCGGTCGAACAGCTGCGGCGGCTCCGGGTAGGAGCTGACCACGATGCGAGCGACGCCGTCGACGACGCGGGTGTCGACGTGACTGCCCTCGATCTCGGTCGTCTCGAGGACCGCCGGGGCCGACCGGTCGGACACGTCGAGGAGCTGGATGACCGTGCCGGCGTTGAACGGCGCCGGTTCGGTCGGGATCGGCCGACCGGGGTCCGGCATCGGCTCGACGATCGGCTCGTCGATCTCGCCGTCGCTGCGCTCCTCCGGCGCGGGCGCCGGTGCGGGCTCGATGCCGCCGACGTCTTCGAGGACGACGTCGTCGATCGCGATGGCGTCGACCGGCATCGGGCCGCCGATGAAGCCGCCACCCCCGCCGGTGATCGCGAGGAGGCGGTCACCCGACAGCAGGATCTGCGCGCCATACGAGGCGAGCTCGGTGCGGCTGATGACCTCGGCGTCGGCACCGTCGAGGATGACCAATTCCTGTTGGTCGACCACGTAGACGAACTCCCCGTCGTTCTCGACCGTGTCGGGCTCGTCGATGCCTTCCTCTTGCGTGTTGGTGTCCGACGATGCCCCATCCGCAGCACGGCCACCCGACTCCCCGGACGCCGCGTCGGACGTCGCCGCGCCCGGCGCCGCTGCGGAGTCGTCGGCCTCGAGCGCAACGGGCATCTCGTTCGTGGCGAACCTCTCCTCGACACCGATTCCGAAGTTGCCCCGTAGGACGGTGCGAGCGAACGATTGGAAGTCCTCGAGCACCTCGTCGCATGTCTGACCCTCCTGCAGGAGCGTCGGCGCACTGGACCGCACGCCCAGGAAGATCGGGTTGCCGTCGCCGGCCGCCCGTGGCTCCGAGTCGCCGGAGGAACACGCCGTCACTGCAAGCGCCAACGCCGCCGCCGTGGCCGCCACCTTCACGCCCGATCGCCGTCCCGTGCCCATGAGTGAGGTTCGCATGGAGGTCTGACGTCGCCACCCAGCGTCCTGGTTCCCGAGGGCGCCACATTCTTGGCGACTCGGATCGGGCCGCATCCGCCCGCGTCGCGAGCGAACAGCACCTCTGGTTCAGCTCGACTCGACGACGGAGCGTGTGTGGTCGATGGAAGCGGGTTGGCCGAGGGGGAGAAGACGCCCGAGTTCCGTGACGGTCGCCGACCATGCGCTGGCGTCGGTCCAGTGGATGTCCCCGGATGGGGGGAGGACGACTCGGACGCCGAGTGCTTCGAGTCGGTGTATCGCCGGTAGGTAGAACCGAGCGTCGAGGTCGGGGTGTACGTACGGCGTCACGATCATCCGGTCCGTCGGCGCGAACGCTGCGGCTCGAGTCACCGGGCACGTGATCGTGCCGGATGCGATCTCGGTGATGAGGCGTGGGGTGGCCGGATACACGATGAGTGCATCGATGTCCCGTGCCCGCAGGTGGAGCGCACTCCCGTCGGCTGCGAACGACGCTCCCGTGAGATGCGGCTCGTCACTCGACAGCGCCCGGACTGTCGCCGGGCCGAGGAACGCTTCGGCCTGAGGAGAGAGCGCCAGGGTCGGGATGATCTCCGGAAACAGCGAGGTGAGACGAATCAGATGGTACGGGAGCACACTGGTCTCGATCGCGGCTCCGGCGGCGAAGAGCACGCGGTACCGGCCCGCGGGCGCGGGCGCGGGGTCAGACGGCGTCGACATGGAGGTCGATCCTCGACTCTTCGGGGTCGCAATCGCGAAGACCGTGGTACCGCCCGTTGCTGAACACCGGTTGCCCGTCGGCCACGATCTGAACGTCGGCAGGAATGAGATCGAGGTGCAGCGGGCACGACCAGTCGACCAACTGCGTCGGCGATCCGAGGCCGAGATGGATGCCGGGCCATCGTTCGTTGAGGTGACACAGCTTCGGGATGAACGCTCGGAGGCCGATGTTCGTGCCGAATCCGACTTCACCCACGCGGTCGGCGTTGGGCACCTCGAAGAAGTCGCGCAGAACCATCGAGACGATGCGATCGGAGCAGGCCGCATCGACCACGACGCCGTTGGCGATGGTGACGTGGATGGGACGCTCGTCAAGAACCGCCGATCCGGGAAAGCCGAAACTGGTGTTCACCGCGCCGTCGGCGACGAGTACGCCGTCGACGTGGGGCGTATACGTGTTCACTTCGCCGGGTGGGAGAACCGCCGGCCGACGGCCGTCGAAGTGTCCGCAGCTGCTCGCCCAGGTGCCGTTGGCCAATGGGCGGATCGTGAGGTCCGTGCCCGATGACGAAGTGACGTTGATGACCGAACTCGACCGCATCGTCTCCAGCACGTTCGCGTTGAGACGGGCCATCGTGGTCTGGTCCATGCGGAGTCCGTTGGCCACCAAGGCCGTGGATGTTCCGAACATCCGCAAGACACGGCAGCGCACCCCATCAGCGAGCGCCGAGACGATCGGCCCACGCCACGGGCTCTCGTTGTCTGCGGCGATCAAGACGGCGTCGGAGTCCGCCAGGACTCGGCGGGGATCGGTTCCTGCCTGGACGACGTCTGTGACACGGACACCGAGTCGTCGGGCAGCCGTTCGTATAGCGTCGACGGCAACGTGTCCATCGGCGGTGAGGTCACTCCGGACGATGGTGAGGTGGTCGGCAGCGCCCACACCGGCGTAGCTGCTCACCAGAGCTGCGGCACCTGCCGCGAGGCCGGCAGATCGATCGTGTCGGTTCATCGGGTCGAGCCCCCTCGAGTTGTGATGGTCTCCGTTGGAATCGACACGTAGCGAGCGTTGCCGTGCAGGATGGATCGATCGAGGATCTGAGGGGCAAACGTCTTCTCTGTCGGGCACGGGCGTTGTCCGGTCTGGATTCGGACCAGGGGGCAGAAGGATCCTTCGCACGCGGTCGAGAACGAGCATCGTCCGCAGACCGGGTCGGACTCGGAGGTCTCACCGATCCAGAGGCGTTCGCGGTCCTCGTCCACAGTCAGCGTGCCGTCGGCGTGGAGTTGCCCCACGTGATTCTCGTCGAGGTCGAAGGCGACTGAGCACTTGAACGCCCTCCCGTCGGCACCGATCACGTAGGAGTGGGGGCTGGCGGCGTAGCAACTCCGGCTTCCTGGCGTGGACATCGTCTGAGCCAGATCTTCCTCGATGGACGACCCACGCATCGCAGATTCGGCCTCTCTCACGGAGAGCCAGCCGCGGGCAAGTCCGGCATCACGCAAGCAGATCCCGTCGATCGATGTCGTCGACGCGTCCCACGTCGCAACGATGTGGATGTCGATCCGCTCGAGGAACGAGTGGAAACGGACGCGTAGATCATCTCGGATCCAGGCGATGATCTTGTCGCTCTCCGACTCGTTGCTCGGATCCATGTTGATGCGCAGGGTCACCTCAGAGGTGCTGCACTGCAACAGCGTCTCGACGTTGGCGAGGATCCGGTCGTAGGTGCCGCCGCCACGAATGTTGACGCGTCGCGAGTCGTGAACGACCCGGGGGCCGTCGAGGGTGATCTGGTACACGTCGATCAGCCCGTCGAGTTGCTCGGCTCGGGATCGGGTGAGGCGGTGCCCGTTTGTGGTCATGCTGATCACGTGGTCGATTCCTCGAGCCTCCGCCGCCTGGCGGAATGTGCGACTCACGTCTCGGACCGTGGTGAACTGAAGGAGCGGTTCTCCACCGAACCATGCAAGATCGAAACGGTCGTGGCGGCTCACGGCATCGATCAGATACGTCTGCAGACCCGCCACCAGCTCCGGTGCCATCCCGCCACGTTCGAACGTCTCGTAGCAGTAGGTGCATCGCAGATCGCACCGCTCGGTCGGCATGACGACGAGTTGCCCCTTGCTCGTCCGCCGATGGCGTGTCCGAGCCCTCCTCTGTTCGACGAGGGCATCGCTCAGGTCGTCGACGACGAGCAGTCCAGCCTCGATCAGTTCGACATCGAGGGCGTCGACGCTGACCGGTACCCCGGACTGCCGCGTACGCAAACGCTCCGCAGCTACGTCGTCGAGTTGGGCACGCTCACCGTTCTCGGTTCGCAGCACCCTGGTGCAATCAGGGGAGAGCAAGACGAGAGGTGAAGGAGTGAGATTCATCGTTGGCTCCAAGAGCTCGGATCGTGATCACAGATTCGAATGGCCCTTCGCCCGCTCGGCGAAGGCGGCTACCCGTGTGCCGGCGCCCCTACGGCCCCGGCACACACCTAGGGTCAGCAGACGACGTTGACGCACACCCAGTCGGACGCGACGTCGCCGATGTCCTTGAGACGAATCGCCGAGATCTTCTCGTTGATGGCCAGGAGGGCCTTCAACTCGTCACGGTCGAGGGCCTGGAGGGCCTGAGCCTCTCCAGCTGACACGGTCTCCCCATGACGGGCGATCGCTGCTTTCAGATCTCCTTCCGCAGCAAGCCGCAAGAAGTCGATCTGGGTCTCCGCCTTGGCACGATGCAGTTCGGGCATCGATCTCTCCTTTTTCGAGCACGCACATGAATGATCAGCGTCGGCTCCACGTGCGCCGCCGGAGCCGACATGTGTCAAGACGCGCCGGCGGACACTCTGATACGCGATCTTGAAGAGATCGGCGCGAAGCCATGGACACGACCGTCGTCCCCCGACGTCGATGTCCGCTGTTGACCAGGTGCGAGCGAGCCCGAAGCGAGAATTGAACTCGCGACCTACGCTTTACGAGAGCGTCGCTCTGCCAACTGAGCTATTCGGGCGGAGCCGCACACGCTAGCGCGGGAGTCTTGCGATCCCGGAACCGTTGGCCGTCGGATGTCCTGGCTAGATCGGTGCGAGGCCGGCGACGAGCGCTTGCAACAGCAGCAACTCGTTGGGGTTGCGGTCGATCGACTCGGCTGCCGAACCGAGACGGTCGATGGTGTCCAGCAACGGCGTCGGATCGTCGACAGACGTCAGCCGGTCGCGGTAGGTGGCGGCCATCATCGCCAGCCCGAAGCGGAGTTCGATCCGGCGGTGGCGTCGGACCTGGCGCTTGTGGCCGGTCTCGAGGTCCTTCAGCGAACCCTTGGGAAGCCCGAGGTCCTCGATCCGCTGGGCGAGTTCGGACACCTCGACCTTCTGGCGTTCGTCGAGTGGTTCCTGGGCGGCGTCGATGTGGGCGATGACCTCGTCCACGAGCTGCGCGGCGGTGGCACCGGTGCCGTCGATGCGAAGCGGGATTGTCGACCACGCGTCGCGACGGACGTCGAGCGACGGGTCGGTGACGAGCAGCCGTGCCCGCATCAGATCGCCGGTGGACGCTGCGGCCGCAGCCGCTGCGGTGTCGGGCGACGCGCCGGACTCGACCAGCGCGTCGATCATGGCGTCGAGCGGCACCGCGCCCAGGTCGATGCGCACGGCCCTGCTGGCGATCGGGACGAGTTCTGGCGGGACCTCCTCGGCGAGGATCACGAAGATCGTGGACGCGGAGGGCTCCTCGATGGTCTTGAGGAGTGCCGGGCCGGCCTGGTCCACCTTCTCGAACTCGGTCAGCACCAACACCTTTCGAGCGCCCTCGACCGGGCTGCGCGACGCGGCCTTGATGATCGCCTCCGCGTCCTTGACGAGGATGGCCAACCCCTCGGGGACGAACACGTGGAGGTCCGGGTGGCTCTCGTCGAGCGCGAGGCGGCGGGCACGTTCGTCGTCGTCACCGCGAGTCGCCGCGTCGGCGCCCAGGAGCGTGGCGGCGAATGCGGTGGCGAGCGCTCGCTTGCCGGAGCCCATCGGACCGACCAGGAGATACGCGTGCACCGGGTGCTCGGCGGCGGCCTGCAGTTGGGCGGCCGAGATGTTTGAGCCGGCAAGGGTCGCATCTGAGAGGTCCGCACTGGTCAGCGTCGTACCGGTCAGGGTCGCGCCGGAGAGGTCCGTACCGGTCAGCGTGGCACTCGTTAAATTGAGGCCGCTTAAGTTAAAGCCGCTCATGTCGTTGCCCGTGAGATCGATACCCGTCACGCTCGCCGCGGCCTGCAGCTGCGCGGCCGAGATGTTTGAGCTCGCAAGGTCAGCACCGGCTAGGTTCGCGCTGGTCAGCGTCGTATCGGTCAGGG
>JAPKDO010000394.1 GCA_028822535.1 Acidimicrobiales bacterium | reverse complement strand
ATCAGCCAGATCCTCGTGTCGATCCTCACGCTCGTCGGGGTCGTGGTGATGATGCTCACGATCTCGCCGTGGCTCACGGTCGTCGCGTTGATCACCGTGCCGGTGTCGGTCGTCGCGATGAAGCAGATCGGTGGGCGCGCCCGCCCGAAGTACATGGCCCAGTGGGCCAACACCGGTGATCTCAACTCGCAGGTCGAGGAGGCGTTCACCGGGCACGCCATCGTGAAGAGCTTCGGCCGTCGTCGCGAGGTCGCCGCCGAGTTCGACAAGACCAACGACCAGCTCTTCGAGGCGAGCTTCGGCGCACAGTTCATGGTGAGTCTGATCCAGCCGGCCATGATCTTCCTGGGCAACGTCCAGTACGCCCTGATCGCCGTCGTCGGTGGCCTACGGATCTCGAGCGGGGCGATCACCGTCGGCGACATGCAGGCGTTCATCCAATACGCCCGTCAGTTCTCGCAGCCGTTGACCCATTTGGCGTCGATGGCGACCGTGTTCCAGTCCGGGATCGCCTCCCTCGAGCGGGTGCTCGAGTTCCTCGATGCCGACGAGCAGACCGTCGAACAAGCCGACACCGTCGCCCCACCACCGGTGCGCGGTCGCATCGTCTTCGACGACGTCCATTTCTCGTACTCCCCGGACACGCCGTTGATCGAAGGACTGTCGGTCGTCGCCGAGCCCGGCCAGACGGTGGCGATCGTGGGACCCACGGGTGCGGGCAAGACGACGCTGGTCAACCTGATCATGCGCTTCTACGACCTCGATGCCGGCTCCATCAGCCTCGACGGGCGCGACATCTCGTCGTTTCCGCGTCGAGAACTCCGCTCCAAGGTCGGCATGGTGCTCCAGGACACTTGGCTCTTCGGCGGGACCATCCGTGACAACATCGCCTACGGAAACCCGACGGCAACGGAGGAACAGATCCTGGAGGCGGCCGAGGTCACCTACGTCGACCGCTTCGTGCACAATCTGCCCGACGGCTACGACACGGTGATGAACGACGAAGGCGACAACGTGTCGTCGGGGGAGAAGCAGCTCATCACCATCGCCCGAGCGTTCCTCGCCGACCCGTCGATCCTCATCCTCGACGAGGCCACGAGCTCGGTCGACACCCGCACCGAGGTGTTGATCCAGGAAGCCATGAACGCGCTGCGCGCCAACCGCACAAGCTTCGTGATCGCGCATCGGCTGTCGACCATCCGTGGCGCCGACGTCATCCTCGTGATGGAAGACGGTCGCATCGTCGAGCAGGGCAACCACGACGACCTGCTCGCCCACGAGGGGCCGTACTCCCGTCTCTACAACGCCCAGTTCGCCGGCGCCGCGGTCGACCTCACCTGACCACCCACGCTTCTTGTCACATGACGATGCCACCTCGCGGCTCTGCCTGTGACAAGAACGGGATGGGGTAGCTTCCCTGGTCCAGTGGCGGGGCGGGATTCCTGCGGCATGACCCAGGAGTTCGATCATGGAACAACGCAACCCTCGACCGATTCGTCGCGGCGGTCTCGCCGTCGGCGTACTCGGGATCAGCGCATTGTTGCCCTCGACGATCGGCGTCGCCGGCGCCCAGACGGCGGAGGAACAGACGGCCGACTTCGCGTACACCGGTGCGGCGGAGGCATGGATCGTCCCGGTGGACGTCACGTGCGTCGAGGTCGTCCTCGTCGGCGGTCGAGGCGGCGACGGCGTCCCCAGCCCCGGAGCAGGTCCTGCGGCGGTTGGTGCGTCGCGGGCCGCAGCCGGGGGAGAGGATCCTGTCGGCGGCCTCGGCGGGAACGGCGGCAGCGTGACCGCAACCGTCAACGTTTCACCGGGCGACGAACTGTCGATCTTCGTCGGGGGCCGAGGTTCGGACGCCGCGAATGATTTCGAGGCTGGCAATGGAGGCGCCGGTGGTACTGCCGACGGTGGAGCGGGCGGCTCCGGTCTCGGTGAAGGTGGCGGTGGTGGCGGCGGCTCGTCGTCGGTCTCCATCGACGGGGAAGCGGTCGCGATCGCAGGCGCCGGCGGTGGCGCGGGCGGGAACGGGCCCGACGCCGTGGGTGCCAATGGTGGCGACGGCGGCGAGGTGGGTAGCGACGGCGCAGCCGGAGCACCAATCGACGTCGAGTCCGGCGAGAAGGCCGGGGCGTTGGATCCCGGCCAGGCGTCGCCACAGGGCTTGGGCGAGGAGGAAGAGGAGCCACCGCCGATGGATGAAGAATTCCTGCCCACGACCGGCACCGGTGGTGGCGGCGGTACGCAGACCGGGCCAGGGGCCGGTGGAACGGTCACGGATGGAACCGCTGCCGCGGACTCCCCGGGCCAGGACGGGTCGGGGCACGACGGAGGCGCCGGTGGCGGCGCTGGCGGCGGTGGCGGCGGGTACTTCGGCGGCGGCGGCGGCTTCGGTGCGTTCTATGCGAGTGGTGGCGGTGGCGGTGGGGGCTCGAACCTCGGGCCCGCCGGCGCGGTGCACGCGTCTGGTGTCACCACCCCCGACGGCAACGGCACGGCCGAACTGACCTGGACGCCGGGCGACACGACGTGTGTCCCCACGTCGACCACCGAAGACGACGATGTCGCCGGAACCGGCGTGACTGCGCCTGCGCCGGCGCCGGCGGCGGTCGCTGCCGTCGCGACGCCGCGCTTCACGGGCTGATAGCGATCGACCGGTTCAGCGGAACTCGAGGCCCTCGAAGTCGCCCGAGTTCCGCCACCCGTCGATGTAGTGGAAATAGGCCACGGGTCCCTCGGGATAGCCGGCCATGTTGAGCATCGCCTGCCCCTCGGGTTGACCCTCGTTGTTGTAGTAGCCGGGGGTGCAGTCCGCGTTCCCGCCGAACATCCGGGGGTTCGCCAGGAGTCGATCGATCCAGGCGTTCTCGGCTTCTTGCGTGACCTCGATCTGGTCCGCACCGGCCTCCTCGCCGTGGGCGACGATCGTGGCGATCGTCTTGCCGGCTTCGAGGAGGTTGTGCGGCACGTTCGAGATCAGGTTGGCGCCCTGGCTCGGGCTGACCACGAACAGGTTCGGGAAACCCGCGACGTGGATGCCGTGCAT
>JAPKDO010000393.1 GCA_028822535.1 Acidimicrobiales bacterium | reverse complement strand
TCGCCAACGCGTCGTTGCAGTGGTTGCCTGATCACGAGACCCTGCTCCCCCGCCTGTGCGCCGGGCGGCGCCCGAACTGACCGTCAGCCGGCGACGGCGGCGCGCACCACGGCCTCGACAGCATCGAGGTCGGCCGTCACCGTTCCCGCCCGCTCGGGGAGGTCGAGCAGGTCGCTCAGATGCGAAGGCAGCGGCGGGCGGACACCCGTGGCCGCTTCGACGGCGTCGGGGAACTTGGCCGCGTGGGCCGTGGCGAGGCACACGACCGGAGCATCCGGGAGGTCGTCGACTCGGTCGACCGCTCCCACCCCGACCGCGGAGTGCGGGTCGAGCAGCCGACCGGACGCCGCGTGGTGTTCGGCGATGACCGCGAGCGTGTCGTCGTCGTCGAGGCGGGCGCTCCACCACCCCTCGGGCCGTGGCGCGTCGACCGTGCCGCTGGCCCGGAACTCCCGGAGCAGTTCTCCCGTGCCGTCACCGTCGCGTCCCAAGAGTTGGTGCAGGAGTCGTTCGAGGTTGGACGAGACCTGGATGTCCATGCTCGGGCTCAGCGTCGGCACGACCGGCTCCATCGACAGCCGGCCGGTCTCGAGCCAGCGGGTGAGGATGTCGTTGGTGTTCGACGCCACCAGGAAACCGCCGACGTCGAGGCCCATCTGTTGCGCGACCCAGCCGGCGAGCACGTTGCCGAAGTTCCCGGTCGGCACGCTGAAGACCGGCGGCGCCTCCTCGCCTTGGCGGCGCAGGGCCTGGCGAGCGGTCACGTAGTAGACGACCTGGGCCATCACCCGACCCCAGTTGATCGAGTTCATCGCCGAGAGTGAGACCTCGTCGCGGAACGCACGGTCGGCGAAGGCAGCCTTGACGATGTCCTGGCAGTCGTCGAACGTGCCGGCCAGCGCCACGGCATGCAGATTGGGGGCGTCGAGCGTGGTCATCTGCCGACGCTGGACGTCGGACACGCGCCCTTCGGGAAACAGCACGACGCAGTCGAGGGAGTCACGCCCCAGGCAACCCTGCATCGCCGCCGATCCGGTGTCGCCGCTCGTGGCCACCAGGATCGTCGCCCGGCGGTCGCGCTCGATCAGGAAATGGTCGAAGAGTCGACCCACGAGCTGGAGGGCGACGTCCTTGAACGCGATCGTCGGACCGTGGAAGAGCTCGAGCAACCAGCGCCGGTCGTCGAGCCGGACGAGCGGGCAGACCTCGTCGTGGTCGAACGTGGCGTAGGCCTCGGCCACGATCGAGTCGAACGCCGGTCGCGGCAGCGTGCCCTCGACGAAGGGCCACATGACCGCACTCGCCGCGTCGGCATACGAGGCGTCGGGAGCGATCTCGGGCAACGTGGGGAACTCGTCGGGGACGTACAGCCCGCCGTCGGGGGCGAGGCCCGTGAGGAGCGTGTCGGCGAAGTCGAGCGGCGGGGCGTCGCCCCGGGTCGAGTTGTAGCGGAGCATCAGGCGCCCATGACGCGCAGGACGCTGTTGACCTGGCCGACCTCTTCGAGCTCACGCAGGTCATCGAGCGTGGCCCGGACGTCGGCCTCGCGGGCGGTGTGGGTGATGAACAACAGCCGCGCCTCGCCGCCGAGACCGATCTGTTCCATCGATCGGATCGACACGCCGCGTGAGCCGAGCACGCCGGTCACCGTCGCCAAGGCACCGGGACGATCGAGCACGTCGAGGTTCAGGTAGAACTCCGACCGGAGCTGTTCCATCGGCATGATCGGTGCCGGCGTCGAGGCGAACACACTGGCGTGCGTGCCCTTGAACTTGTTGGTCGCCGCGTCGATCAGATCGCCGAGCACCGCGCTCGCGGTGGGTCCACCGCCGGCGCCGCGGCCATAGAACATCAGGTCACCGACGGCGGCGCCCTCCACGAAGATGGCGTTGAACGAGTCGCGCACCGATGCCAGCGGGTGCGTCTCCGGGATCATCGTCGGATGCACGCGGACGGCCACGCCGTCGGGCCCGAACGACTCGATCACGGCCAGGAGTTTGATGACGTAGCCGAGCTTCGTCGCGACCTCGATGTCGGTCTGCGTCAGGTGCGAGATGCCCTCGGTGTAGACGTCGTCGGTGACCACGTGTCCGCCGTAGGCGATGGAGGCGATGATCGCCGCCTTGGCCGCGGCGTCGTGCCCGTCGACGTCGGCAGTCGGGTCCTCTTCCGCGTACCCCAGCGCCTTGGCCTCGGCCAGAGACTCCTCGTAGTCGGCACCGTCGTCGGTCATCCGCGTGAGGATGTAGTTGGTCGTGCCGTTCATGATCCCCATGATCCGGGAGATCTGCTCACCTGCGAGCGACTCGCGCAGCGGGCGGATGAACGGGATACCGCCGGCGACGGCGGCCTCGAAGAGCAGGTCGACACCGTTGGCGTGTGCGAGCGAGAACAGTTCGGCGCCGTCGGCGGCGAGCAACGCCTTGTTTCCGGTGATCACCGGCTTGCCGTTGGCGAGCGCCTTCGCCACCAGGTCGTGTGCCGGGTCGACGCCACCGATCAACTCGACCACGACGTCGACATCTGGAGCATCGACGACGTCGGCGGTGTCGGTGGTGAAGTGTCCGGGATCGAGCGCGACCGAACGCGGTTTGTCCAATGAGCGGACGGCGACCGGGCCGATCTCGAGGCGGAGGCCCGTGCGCTCGGCGATGTCGTCGCCGCGACTCTCGATCAAGCCCACGAGCGAGCCTCCGACGACGCCACAGCCCAACAGGCCGACGCGCACCTTCGTTTCCGTCATGGAGCCACACTCATGGCGGGTCACCGTACCCACCCGGCCGCCCGTTCTCGGCCTCGGAATGCGCACTGACCACCGTTGACTGCTTTCATTGCATTTCACTATGTTCTACACGTGCACCATCTTCCCGGTCAGGCGCGCTATCGAACCGACGGCCCGATCGGGATGGGGCCCGACGGTCCGGTGCATCGGGGGCTTGCCGACCGACTCGGGGCCCGGCCGGTCGCGATCCGTCGACTCACGGTGCCACTCGGTTCGGCCCGAGCCGCGCTCCGGCGTGATGCCGAGATCATCGCGATGCTCGGCCACCCGGGCCTGGCGGTG
>JAPKDO010000392.1 GCA_028822535.1 Acidimicrobiales bacterium | reverse complement strand
ACGATGGGGCACATCGATCATGGGAAGACGACGTTGACTGCGGCGATCTCGCGTGTGTTGTCGGAGCGGGTGGACGGCAACAACGCGACGGCGTTCGACATGATCGACAAGGCGCCCGAAGAGCGTGAGCGTGGGATCACGATCAACGTGGCGCACATCGAGTACGAGACGGACAACCGTCACTACGCGCACGTCGACATGCCCGGCCACGCGGATTACATCAAGAACATGATCACGGGTGCGGCCCAGGTCGACGGTGCGATCCTCGTCGTGGCGGCGACCGATGGTCCGATGCCCCAGACGCGTGAGCACGTGCTCCTGGCCCGTCAGGTGGGCGTGCCGGCGATCGTGGTGGCGCTCAACAAGGTCGACATGGTCGACGACGAAGAGCTGCTCGAGTTGGTCGAGATGGAGGTGCGTGAGCTCCTCAGCGATCAGGACTTCGACGGCGACAACGCCCCGGTCATCCCGGTTTCGGCACTCAAGGCCCTCGAGGGCGACTCCGATGCCGGCGACCAGGTCGTCGAGCTGATGAACGCCGTCGACGAGTTCGTGCCGGAGCCCGAGCGTGACCTGGACAAGCCGTTCCTGATGCCGATCGAGGACGTGTTCTCGATCCAGGGTCGTGGCACGGTCGTGACCGGCAAGGTCGAGCAGGGCATCGTGACGGTTGGTGACGATCTGGAGATCGTCGGTATCCGTGACACCACGAAGACCACGTGTACCGGTGTGGAGATGTTCCGCAAGCTTCTCGATCAGGGTCAGGCCGGCGACAACATCGGCGCCCTGCTCCGCGGCATCGAAAAGGACGGCGTGGAGCGTGGCCAGGTGCTGTGCAAGCCCGGCTCGATCACGCCGCACACGAGCTTCGAAGCCACGGTCTACGTGCTGACCAAGGACGAGGGTGGCCGTCACAAGCCGTTCTTCTCGAACTACCGCCCGCAGTTCTTCTTCCGGACCACCGACATCACCGGTTCGGTCGAGCTGCCCGAGGGCACCGAGATGTGCATGCCCGGTGACAACACCGACATGACCGTCGAGTTGATCAACCCGATCGCCATGGACGAGGGCCTCCGCTTCGCCATCCGTGAGGGTGGCCGCACCGTGGGCGCCGGACGCGTCACCAAGATCCTCAAGTAAGACCGCAATTGGCGAAGGCGCCGGTCCCGAGTAGCGTGTGCGACTCGGTGCCGGCGCCTCGTCGCGTCACACCCCGCACTCCCGATCGTTGACAATCGAGCCCCGTAGAGACGGGTCGCCACAGAAAGAGTCCAGGTCACAGCGCCATGGCTGACAAGCAGAAGATCCGCATCCGTCTGAAGGCGTACGACCACGAGGTCATCGACACGTCGACGAAGAAGATCGTCGAGACCGTGACCCGCACGCAGGCCGTGGTCCGGGGCCCGATTCCGCTCCCCACCGAGAAGCACCGCTTCACCGTCATCCGCTCGCCGCACAAGGACAAGGATTCGCGCGAGCACTTCGAGATGCGGATCCACAAGCGGCTGATCGACATCCTCGAGCCCACGCCCAAGACGGTCGACTCGCTGCAGCGCATCGAACTCCCCGCGGGCGTCGACATCGAGATCAAGATCCAACAGGTCTAGAACCTCGATGAGCGTCACCTTCCGGGTGGCGTTCCGGCGGCTCTTCGCGGCCCGCCTCCTCGGGACGGTCTCGCTCCGGTTCGCGTACCCGTTCCTCCCGACGATCGCCGACGGCCTCGGCACCGACCTCGCCACCATCGGCGTCGGTGTCGCCGGCGGCGAGATCGCCGGGCTCCTGGCGCCGGTCATCGGTCGGCGCCTCGACCGGATCGGTCGTCGGCGCGGCATGACCGACGGCCTCGTCGTCTCGGCCATCGGCTGTGTCGGCGTGGCGGCTGCGCCGAACGTCGCCGTCTTCGGCGTCGCCCTGTTCTTCGTGGCGATCGGTCGGTATCTCTACGACGTCTCCTTCGGCGCCTGGGTCGGCGACGAGGTGCCCTTCGAACGTCGCGGGCGCGCCATCGGACTCGGTGAACTCGCCTGGTCCGGGGCGTTTCTCGTCGGCGTTCCTGCGGCCGGGCTCATTGCCTCGGCGTCGTCGTGGCGGGTGCCGTACCTGCTCTCGGCGGGGATCCTCCTCGCCTCGATCCCCGTCGTCCGCGCGACGCTCCAACCCACCGTCGCCCGTGCCCGCAACACGGCGCCCGCGGCCGGCAACGCCCGCCCCACGTGGCTCCACGTGGGGATCTTCGCCCTCTCGCTCGGCGCAGCGCTCTTCTTCGTGACGGAGGGCGCGTTCTTCGAGACCGACCTGGGGATGAGCGACGCGACGGTGAGCGCCGTCGTCATCCTCCTCGGCCTCGGGGAGGTCGTGGGCGCCCTGCTCTCGGCCTTCCTCGCCGACCGTGTCGGCAAGCGGGTGGCGGTCCTGGCCGGCATCGTCGTCCTGGTTCCTGCCGCCATCGGATTCGCCGCGGCGGGGTCACTCGACGTGGTGGGGGTCGCGGCAGCCTTCGCTGTCGGACTCGGCTTCGAGTTGGCCTTCGTCTCCGCGCTCCCGCTGGTCGTCGAGGTCGACGAGTCCCACCGGGCCGGCGCCATGGGCCTGGCGGTCGCCGGCCTCACCGGTGCACGGACCCTTGCAGCCGTCGTGGGCACTCGCCTGTTCGACGAGTCGGGGATCGATGCAGTGGTCGCGCTGAGCGTGCCCGTGCTGGCGGTGGCATTCGTGTTGGTGGCGGCGAAGGTGCGAGAGCCGGCGCCGGCCAGCTGATCGCGCTCAGCAGCGGACCGCGGCCGACACCCAGTCCTCCACGTCGCGCACCGCCACCACGTCGCCGGCGAGACGCGCCTGCACACTCGGCCACTGATCGACCAACAAGCCGGACACGATGACGATCCCTCCGGGCCGGACGCGTCGAACGATGTCCGGGAGCAAGGGGCCGAGCGATCCGATGGTCATGTTGGCGACGACGACGTCGAACTCGCCGGCGACGTCGGCCAGGGGTGTGGCCGACACCGAGATCGTGACCCCGTTGCGTACCGCGTTGTCTGCGGTCGTCGTCACGGCCTCGGCGTCGATGTCGATCGCGGTGACGTGGGCGCCCCGGAGCGCTGCGGCGATCG
>JAPKDO010000391.1 GCA_028822535.1 Acidimicrobiales bacterium | reverse complement strand
CGACGCGACGCTCGTCCGCATGCTGTTGGTGCCGGCGACCATGGAGTTGCTCGGCGCCCGCAACTGGTGGATCCCGAAGTGGCTCGACAAGATCATTCCCAAGCTCTACGTCGAGGGTGCGCCCGACCACGAGGAACAGCTCGCCATCATGCAGGCCGACCTCGAGGCCGAGCGCGCGGCCGACGAGACGCAGACGCCGGCCGGCGTCAGCTGAACGTCACGCCGAGGTCGGCGGCGAGCTCGATCACGACGTCGAGGGGGAGTCCCACGACGTTGGAGTGCGAGCCGTCGATGGCCGTGACGAAGTCGGCAGCGAGGCCCTGGATGGCGAACGACCCTGCCTTGTCCATTGGTTCCCCGGTCGCGACGTAGTCGCCGATCTCGGCATCGCTGAGCGGACGGAACGTGATCGACGTCGCCTCCACCGCGGACCGCTCGTTGTTGTCTCGGCGTAGGTGCACGCCGGTGATGACGCGGTGCGTGGTGTCCGACAGGCGTCGAAGCATCGCCGCAGCGTGCGCCTCGTCGTCCGGTTTGCCGAGGATGTCGCCGCCGACGGCGACCACGGTGTCGGCCGCGATGACGAGGTCGGTCGCATCGGCGTCGACCGCGGTCGCCTTCGATCGGGCCAATCGCGCCACCAACGTTTCCGGTGACTCGTCCGGTCGGGGGGTCTCGTCGACGTCGGCCGGCCGGACGATCGGGTCGATGCCGATCTCGCCCAGCAGCTCACGACGTCGGGGTGAACCCGACGCGAGGATGACGCGAGTCACCCCTTCAGCCGCCCGAGACCGCGAGGTCGGCCAGGCGGTCGGGCGGCGTCAGCGCCTCGGCGTCGGCGAGCCAACCGTCGGGCATGGCGACCGGCCGAGGGCCGGTCGTGTGTCCACGGGGCTGGCGGAGCACCTCGCGCGGGAAGGGCTGGTGTGGGTCGATGTCGTCGAGGAGGCAAGCGAGCTCGTCGAGGCTCGACACCTGGCGGAGCGCGTTCCTCGTCGGTCGTCCGACCGAGAACCCCTGGAGGTACCAGCCGGTGTGCTTGCGCAGTTCCTTCATCCCCGACAGTTCGCCGAACCACTCGGCCAGTAGTCGTCCGTGCTCGCGCAGCGTGTCGACCACCTCGCCCGACGTCGGGGGCGCGGGGAGCGGTTCACCGGCGAAGGTCGCGACCAGGTCCCGGAACAGCCACGGCCGGCCCAGGCAGCCGCGCCCGATGACGACGCCGTCGCACCCGGTCTGGCGCATCATGTCGACCGCGTCGGATGCTTCCCAGATGTCGCCGTTGCCGAGCACGGGGATCGTGGTCACGGTCTCCTTGAGCGCAGTGATCGTCGACCAGTCGGCCTCACCGGAGTAGAGCTGCTCGGCGGTCCGGGCGTGGACGGCCACGGCCGCAGCCCCGGCGTCCTCGGCCATGCGTCCGGCGACGAGCCAGGTGCGGTGCGCGTCGTCGAGTCCGACGCGCATCGTGACCGTGAGTGGGACGTTGCCGGCGGCCTCGACCGCGGCGGCCACCACCGCACCGAACAGGCGGGGCCGTACCGGTAGTGCCGCGCCGCCGCCGTGACGGGTGATCTTGCGAGCAGGGCAGCCGAAGTTGAGGTCGATGTGGTCGACCCCGACCTCGTCGATGACACGACGCACGGCTTCGCCCATGACCGTCGGGTCGGTGCCGTAGAGCTGGATCGATCGAACCGGTTCGTCCGCAGCGAACCGGGCGATGTCGAACGTGCGCTCGTTGCCCTCGACGACGGCCCGGGCGCCGACCATCTCGCTGACGTACAGCGCGGCCCCGAAGCGCCGGCACAACGCACGGAAGGCGCCGTTGGTCACCCCAGCCATCGGCGCGAGCACGACCGGCGGGTCCGCGCGGAGCGGACCGATCTGCAGCGGGGCGAAGGCCGGGACGGAGGTGGACATGGCGGCACCAGTCTGCTGTGGGCACGGGGTCGGCCCCAACCGCCATGCTGGACCGGTGGAGATCCGCTCGGAGCACACGCACCACGTCGGCCGATCCGTCGACGAGGTCTGGGATGCGATCAACCGGGTCGACGATTACCGCGTTTGGTGGCCCTGGCTCCGCCGCTTCGCCGCCGAGGGTGTGGTCGAGGGCGACGAGTGGCGCTGTACGGTGCAGCCGCCGCTGCCGTACTCGCTCCGATTCACGATCTCGATCGATGACGTGGAGATCGGTCCGGACGAGCGCCGGGTCGCCGCCACGGTCGCCGGCGACATCGTCGGGACTGCGACCCTCCGGCTGTCGCCCTCGGACCGGGGCTGTGCGATCGACCTCGGATCGGTGCTCCGACCCGACAACCGGGCGCTGCAGGTCGTGTCGAAGATCGCACCGTGGATGGCCCGGTCAGGGCACGACTGGGTCATCCGGACCGGTCTCCATCAGTTCCGCCGCCGCGCCTGGTGACCAGCGACGCCCCGGTCGGGCCCGTGTCGCCACCACCGATCGATCAGGAGCACGAACGCCCCCAGTGCCGCGCCGGCGGTGAGGCCGATCCATCCGTCGACCACGTCGATCGCGTCGCAGGTCCGGCTCGCCGGCAGCAGGGCCTGGGCCGCCTCCGCCCCCAGCGGCAGCAGAGCCCCGACGATCAGGCCGGCGCCCTGCGTGCGTCGACGGTCGACCACGGCGACCGAGAGCACGCCGATCGGGACCATGATCAGCACGTTCAGGAGCTGGTGCGCGTCCGCGAGGTCGATGCCCGGTGACAGCGGATCGGACAAGAACCGGCACTCGATGTTCGGCCCGCGGGAGGGCCCGGACTGCGGTGGGACGGTCGCGGCGACGTAGCCGCCGACGAAGCACAACCACGCGGTCATGCCGACGGGGTGGACGTCGAGACGATCGGCCGCGCGACGACCCACCGCGACGCTGACGACAGTCAGGAGGGCCAACGTGACCCAGGTCCATCCAGACGGACGGAAGCCCGGCAGATCGATCGCCAGCACCGGTGCAGCGTGGCACACCGCGTTTGCTCAGAGCAGTTCGCAGGTGGTGTCGGTCGGGGTTCCCGTGGGCCAGTAGCGCACCAGGTAGGTGCCCGGCGTGCCGTCGACCGGGAATTCGAGGTCGGTGGTCTGGCCGAGGTAGCGGTCAGCGCCGTTGATGTGGT
>JAPKDO010000390.1 GCA_028822535.1 Acidimicrobiales bacterium | reverse complement strand
TCGCGCCGGCGATGACCGGTGCGATCCCGTGGGCCACCACGGTGGGGCGGGCGAGTATGACTGCGGTGCCGCCGCCGCGGCTGATGGTCTCTGTCGTGCGGGTCAGCGCTCGGCCAGCCAGCTTGCCGTGCAGGTGGCGTTGTGTTCGCTGGAGGGCTCGCTCGCCCCAGACGCGCCCGGCGTAGAACGACAGCAGGTCGGACAGCAGTCCGCCGGCGGTGCCCATGAGGATCAGACCGAGCAGGAATGCCGGTTGACCTTTCGCGACGGCGCCGCCAACGGTCAGGGTCGCCTCGCTGGGCTTGAGGATCGGCAGGACCAGAAAGGCAGGTCCCCGGACGACTGCGAGTAGTGGCAGGGAGAGGTGCCCGATCAGGGCGCGCGCCCCGAGCGCACTGCCCAGAACCAGATGTACCCGCTTTGATCTCGGCGTAGCCATCGGTGCACCGACCCCTGGATGGTTTCGCGGTCCAACAGATCGAGCCACCGAGTCGACCATCTGGCGAATGCCTCCCCGGCGATCAGGCGCCGCTGGAGCGCGCGGCGCTGCCCGCGGACGCGGTGCGGACGAACGCGCCAGCCTCGAGCGTGATGACGCCGAGTCCGGCGATGAGGAACGGGACCCGGAACCAGTCCAGACCCGGGGGTGCCTTGTGGAACGAGGCGGTGTAGTGGATGAACAGGAAGTAGCCGCCGTGGAGCAGCGAGAGGACCAGCACCGTCTGGGCGAGACGGTGCAGCCAGGCCCACGCCGGCCGCCCCAGTGCCCGCAGCGCCCGGTCAGACGACGTGGCGGCCAGGATCAAGGCGAGGGCCAAGGCGACGAGACCGATCAGATTTGCGAGGCCGAACCCGGGTTCGAGGCGCGCCTCACGCCCGAGCTGCGGCACGAACTCGTAACCGAGGAAGCGACGCAGACCCCACCGGGCCCAGCCGTTGAGGATCAGCACACCATGCAGGGAAGCGGTCAACGCGAACCAGACGCCGAGCTGACGGCGCCAACGCAACCATCGGCGCGCCGACGGAACCAGTTTGGCAAGCGGACCCACGGCCAGCGTGGCCAGCAGCAGCACATAGGCGGCGTCGCCCGCCGCCTTCCACAGCCGCATCTCCGCCACCCAGTTCGGCCTCGTCATCCAGAACAGCCCGACCAACCCGGCCGAGGCCGCCGCAAGCACGACGTGGCGAGGCCAACGCCGATGTTCGGGCACCGCAGGATCGTCGGGTCGACCGTTCGTGCGACGAACCGTCGCTGATCGGGCCTTCGTCCTGGCGCTCCCGGCGCCGGAGCGGGTGGTGGTGCGAGTGTTCACGATGTCCAGTTCTGTCGGGCGACGCCCACATCTGTCTCATCCCGGGTTGACCCGGCATCGCACCCGGTCGGCGTGCAGATCAGCGTCCGACCGCTCGCTTCGAGCCGCTTCGCGATGCGGATCTGGCGGAAGCCTCGCCACAACACCACGCCATACAGCGAAGTGAGCACGACGGCGACCCGAACGGCGTTCCCGGTGAGGACCGCCCCGAGCGCCGAGCCACCGAGCACCGCACCGATGAGCGCAAGCGTGATCGGGATGTGGCACGGGCACAACAAGTACGACAAGACCAGCCATCGCCGGCCGCGCCGCTCGTGCAGCCGGGCTGTCGGATCATCCGGCAACGCGTCAGCGCCGAAGAACACCCACCGTCCGGGTGGCCGCGACGGCCCGCCGACCGAAACGACGTCACGATCAACGTTCCTCTCCACCACCGTGCTCAAACCGTGCTCCTCGTGGTCGGGCCGGTCGCCCGGCCGTTGCTCAACAAGACAGCGAGCCCGAACGCAGCCACGCCGACCGGGATGTGCCACACGGCCGGCTCGGCGCTCGTGCGATTCACCCCATGTACCGCGATCGACCACGACCCGAACAGGTGCCGGCCAGCCAGAAACGCCTGCACCAAGACCAGGGTTGCGACAAGCCGGGCTGCGAGCGTTCCCACACGCACGATCGTCCCTCGGCTCGATCTGGCCCGGAATCTTCCGGTCCGAGGTGATCCGGTCACGGTCATCGAAGCGAGATACTACGGGACGTCGTAGGCGTACCGCAGTCGGGTAGCCGATCATTCGCTGGGAGCCGCGTGCCTTCCCGGACGATGCCCCCGGCGAGCACGGCGAATCGCGCTGGTTGTCCTCACTACGACCGTATTGCCGGTCGTCGCGACTCGGTCGGCTGGCGCGGATGAAGGGCTCTGACGCGGCCGTTCATTCTTCCGGCGGTCCGGTGCCCAACCGCACCGTGATGCGCTCCAGACGGTCTCGTCCGACGAGGAGCGAGACCACGTCGCCGGGCTGACGCTGACGGAGAGCGGCCATGAGCGATGGGATCGAGGTCACCTGGCTGTCCTCGACGGCCAGTATCCAGTCTCCTTGGGCAATCCCCGCCGTGGCGGCTGGACCTCTCGGCTCCACCGCCGCCACCATCACCCCGCCACGACCTCGAGCCTCGTCGGGTCGCGACATCTCGGCCACGTCGACACCCAGCCAGGCGTGCCGGGCGGAGCCGTCCGTGATGATCTGTTCGGCGATCAGCGCAACGACGTCGGCCCGAACGGCCGGGGTGCCTGGCGCGTGACCGGAAGCAGCGAATGGCAATGCGTTGACCAGTCCGACGACATCTCCGGCATCGTCCACGACGGCGCCCCCGGACAGCTCCGCCTCGGACTGCACGTCCGTGAGGAGCATGCCGTCGATCGCTGCACCCGTCGAGGTGCTCTCCCGGACGTCGATCGCACGCACCGTGCCGGTCGCCGCTTCGCCCCCGTTTGGAGCACCGATCACCGCGACGCTCGATCCGAGTCTCGGAGTCGACCATCGCATCGAACCCCCGACCTCGCCGCCGACCTCGAGCACGGCGATGTCGGCGTGATCATCGGTACCGACGATCTCTGCCGGTCGAGGATCGCTTCGCCGGACCACGACGAAGATCTCGTCGGCGCCGTCGACGATCCGTCCCGTGGCGACGACATAGCTCCGATCTGCGGGGAAGACGGTGGCGCTCGCCGTCTGCCACCTGTTGCCGCGGCGCACACGGATCTCGAGAACTCCGGTCGACTCGGGCGTCCGCCTCCTGTTCCAGCCGGCCGAGGAGGGG
>JAPKDO010000060.1 GCA_028822535.1 Acidimicrobiales bacterium | reverse complement strand
ACGGCGTCGAGACCCCGACCGCGGCCCTCGTGGTGTCGCTCGAGGACGAGGGCACGATCGAGTTCCAGCTCTTCTTCCAGAAGAGCTAGCGGTACCGCTCGTCGGTCGCGGCGATGTCGGGGAGGCCGACGATCTCGGTGAAGTCGTCGAAGGACACCAGCCGGTCGAGGTCGTCGCGGAGCGATCCTGCCGATGCGAGGATCTCCAACGAGCCCCGGATCGCCTTCACCATCGAGAACAGCGACGTCAGCGGCGACACCACCAGCCGGAAGCCGAGGTCGGTGAGCTCGTCCGGCGTCAACAGCGGCGTACGTCCCGCCTCGACCATGTTGGCCACGAGGACCGGTGCCGGGACTTCGGCGGCGATCCGCTCCATCTCCTCGATGGTCTCCGGAGCCTCGACGAAGACGGCATCGACGCCGGTGTCGACGGCCGCCTTGCCCCGCTCGATGGCGTCGTCGAGGCCGTTGGCCGCGCGGGCGTCGGTCCGGGCGCACACGAGCAGGTCCCCGCGGTGGTCGACGGCGGCCCGCAGCTTGGCCAGCCATTCGTCGGCCGGCACCACCTGCTTTCCGGCCATGTGCCCACAGCGCTTGGGCCACACCTGGTCCTCGAGGAACACGCCGGCCGCGCCCGCCTGCTCCCACAACTCGACGGTTCGGATGACGTTCAACGGGTTGCCGTAGCCCGTGTCGCCGTCGACGACGACGTTCAGGCCCGGGTTGGCGGCGGTCACGCGCCGCGCCTGGTCGACCATCTCGGTCTGGGTGAGGAAGCCGTAATCGGGCAGCCCGAGCTGTGTGCCCGAGACGCAGTACCCCGACAGGAACACAGTCGAGAACCCGGCGTCGGCGGCGAGACGAGACGACAACGCGTCCCACGAACCGGGCATGAGGACCGACCCGCCGTTGGCGAGTCGGGTGCGCAGGTCGTTCATGGGATCAGCGCCCCAGCGTCTCGTCGAACTCACGCCACGATCGGACCTCGTCTCCGTGGATGAGTTCTGGCTCGTCCGGAATCGTCTCCGCGACGACCTCGACCTTGTGCTGCCACTCCATTGCTTCCCCCTCGAGGTGATCCGACCCCTTCTCTGCGGGCGGCCGGTCAGCGTAGTGGGAGCCGTTCGAGCCACCAGGCACGCAAGGAATCGTCTTCGATGCCATAGGCCCGATCGGCAGCGACCGCGAACTCCTCCCATCGATCGGCACCGTCGGCGATGGCTGCGGCGAGGTCGGCAGCCCGCTCCCAATGGCCGGTCGCAGCGGGAAGCGGCATCTCGGCGAGCAACGCCGCCGTCGGCTTGCACGCGTCTCGCGACAGTGCGGAACCCACGGTGCGACGCAGCATCCAGGCGGAGACAGCCGGCGCATGGAGCGCTGCGGCCAGCAGCCAGAGTTCGGTCGCGTCCCGGGGACGGACGACGATCGCCGGCACCCCGGCGAGGAGCGACCCGTCGGGATCGACCACGGCTTCGACCACCTTCGTCTGACTTGCCACGATCAGCTTCGGCCCCGCCTGCGCCGTCGCCCAGCGAGCGGCACGACCCTCGGTCTTCGCGACGTCGACCACTGGATCGTTCCAGCGTCGCTTTGCGAACCGGACGCCGCCGGCGACGAGGCGGAGGGGATCGATCGCACCCGACGTCACGAGCCGTGGTCCGGACCCACCTTCGGTCACCGCGTCGACGAGGCCGTAGTACTCGTCTCGAAACCCGGCCATCAGTTCGGCTCGTTGTCCGAGCGTCGCCGTACCGCGCAGATCGACCGTCGGGATGCCGATCGCGTCGCCGAGCGCCCCCGCCCAGTCGGGCGATCGATGTTCAGCGGTACCGGGTCGTCGACGCAACACCGGAGCGCACACGTCGACGGCGGCAGCGAAGGCTCGGCCGTCGTCCACCCAGCAATCGTCGAGGTCCATCCGCTCGTCGATTCGCCCACGGATCGTCGCGGCGTCTCTCGCGGTGAGCAACGACTGCGGCATGACCATCGCGACCGCACCGACGGCGTCCACCGAATCGACAGCATCCACGGCCGCCAGGAGGAACAGCCAGGCCACATCGGTGTACGGCTGCACCGCCGTACCCCAACGCTGCGCCAACTGACGGCGCCGAGCGGCGTCGGTGCTGGTCGAGGACTTCAACTGCCCGAGGAAGGGCGGGTTGCCCACGACCGCCGACACGGCCGGGATGTCGACCCCGACGAGCGCGTCGCCGACGACGACGCGCGCACCGGCCACCGTCGGCTCGCCCCGCTCGGCCGACCACCACCACAGCTCGGCTTCGGTGATGGCGACGGCCAGCGGGGCGATGTCGCACCCCCACAGGAACTCGCCGACGATGCGACCCGGCGCCGCCCCGAGCGCCGCCAGGCGATCGGCGGCAGCGAGGAGGAACACCCCACCGCCACAAGATGGGTCGGCGACGGCACCCGGCTCGTCGACCACCCTCGCGACGAGGTCAGCGGCGAGCCACGCCGGCGTGTACCAGGCACCGCGACCACGGCGTTCGTCCCGGCCCGTGAGGCGCTCGTGCAACTCGCCGAGCGATCCGTCGTGATCCGCCGGCGCAGCGCCGACCACCACATGGTCCAGCAAGCGGAGCCTCGGGTCGGGCGACACCCCGACGCCGGCGCACCGGGCGACGAACGTCGCAGCCAGGGTCGCTCCGATGTCCGTCACGGCCCCATGGTCACAGACCGAGGGGTGCCGGCGGGCGGACCCGGTTCAGCGACCGGTGAGCGGCGCCAACTGCTCCTCGACGATGCGGACCACGAGATCGTCGAGTGCGAGAACGTCGTAGTCCTCGTCGTCGATGTTCGACTCGTCGCCGAGTGCTGCACCATCCGCCCCGTAGCTGAGGAACACGAACCGACCGAGCGTGGCCTGAGCGATCTGGCGGAGGACGTACTCAGCCTGGTCGTCGGTGCCGCTGGAGGCGATCGGGAACACCCGGATGCCGGCCTCGGCGGCGGCACCGATCGTCTCGACGTAACTCGTGCCGCGACCGATGTGCGGCGGAGCATCCGCGATCAGGAAGACCAGGCGCACGACGTCGTCGTCGGTGCGCCAGCGGGGCTCGTCCACTGCCTGGGCGAACGCCTCGTTGAGCGCCTCGGGTGTGTCCCCACCACCGTCGGCGACGAGGTCGCGCAGCGACTCGACGAACGAGCCGACGTCCGACGTGAAGTCGACGGTGCGGGCGACGTAATCGTCGGTGGTGTCGCGATAGCTCGTCAATCCGAAGCGGACGTCGGGTTCGCTGGGTGACCCGCTGATCTGCTCGGCGACGCCGACCATGTTGGCCTTGAGGCGCTCGATCTCGTCGCCCATCGAACCGGTGGCATCGACGAGGAACAACACGTCGAGGCGGACGGCGTCGTCGTGGACGACATCATCGAGCACGATCGTCTGCCGGGCGTCACTGCCGATGGTCGCGGTCGTCGTGGAGTCGCCATGGGTCACCGTGGCCTCGAACGTCGGCGCCGACTGCTGGTCGTCGAGCGCGCCGACCGGAGCGAGGAACACGGCACGACCATCCGAGCCCGTCCGAAGCGTGGTCTCCTGATCACCGCCGGCGATCCGCACCGTTGCGTCGAGGACGGGTGCGCCGTCACCATCGGTGACGGTGATGATGCGCCGACCGTCGACGGGGAGGTCGTCGACGGAGATTCCGAGGAGCGCGAACGCTTCGCGGTAGCGGAGGTAACCCTCCCATGCCTCGTTGTCGTCGACGCTGCCGGCGGTGAGCCCCACCTGCTCGTCCGGTGGTGCGATCGACCCTGCGTCCTCGGTCGAGCGGTCTGCCCCGTCTGCTTCGAACGTCGATGCCTGCGGCGATGCCCCAGTGGTGGAGGGCCGCGGCGCAGACTCCTCAGCGCCGCCCCCCGTACCGATGTCGGCGTCGTCGCTGGAGGCCTCGCTCGCATCGCCGGTGGTCTCGGAGACTGCGTCGGCGACATCGTCGTCACCGGACCCGCAGGCCGCCAGCAGCAACATCGCCGCCGTCAGACCGAGAATGAACTTTCGCATGAGCCGTGCTCCCCGTTCGTCGTCGGAGGTTCCGACGACGCGAAGTACACGGCTGGTTCCCGGATCACCCGGAAACGTTCAGTCGTCGCGCGGGTCCCAGCCGATGAGGTCCTCGAGCCGCTCGTCGTTCGAGAACATGTCGACGATCGGGTGGTCCTCGAGACCCAGGCGACGCTGCAGCAACTTGACCGCCATCTCCTCGTTCCACTCGAGCAGTGTCACGGCGACACCGTCGGTGCCCGCCCGCGCGGTACGACCGGAGCGGTGGAGGTAGGTCTTGTGATCGGGCGCCGGATCCCAGTGCACGACCGTGTCGATCTCGTCGATGTCGAGACCACGGGCCGCGACGTCGGACGCGACGAGCGCCTGGAGCGTGCCGTCGGCGAAACGCTTGAGCGCCTTCTCGCGGGCACGCTGGGGAAGGTCGCCGTGGATCGGCTCGGCCCGGACGTCGAGCTTCTCGAGGTCGCGGGCGAGTCGGTCGGCAGCACGCTTGGTGTTCGAGAAGATCAGGGTCCGGTTTCCGTTGGCGACGATGGCGCCGGCGACCTTGGCCTTGTCCATCTCGTGAACGCGCAGGAAGCGATGGTGCATCTGTTCGACCGTGACGGTCTCGGAGACGACCTCCTTCGTCACGGGATCGGTCTGGTATCGGTCGACGAGCGCACCGACCGAACCGTCGAGCGTGGCGCTGAACAGCAGGGTCTGATGCCCTTCGTTCACGTGGCGGAGCACCCATTCGACCTGCGGGAGGAAGCCCATGTCGGCCATGCGGTCCGCCTCGTCGACGGCCACCATCGCGACCTCGTCGAGCTTCACGTCGCCCCGCTGGAGCAGGTCGATCAACCGACCGGGCGTGGCGACGATGATTCCCGTGCCGTCCTCGATCGACTTGATCTGCTTCTCGATCTTCTCGCCGCCGTAGACCGCGGTGATCGTGTGTCCCTTGACCTTGGCCAGCGGTTCGAGCACCTCGGCCACCTGGATGGCGAGCTCTCGGGTCGGGCACAGGGCGAGGCCGGCGGGGCCGTGGTCGATGTCGGCCGGATCGGGCAGTGCCATGATCATCGGCACGCCGAACGCCAGCGTCTTGCCCGAGCCGGTCTTGGCCTTCCCGCACACATCCCGGCCGTCGAGGGCGTCGGGGATGGTCAACTCCTGGATGGGGAAGGGCTTTTCGATGCCTTGTGCGGCGAGGGCGTCGACGAGGTCTTGGTCGAGGCCCAGTTCTGCAAATGTCGTCATGTTGGCGACAACGCTACCGGCGTCCCTCCCCCAACCCGCGATCCTGCCCCGCCTTCCGGCGCTGCTGTTCTGGTCGCGCGATCGGTACTCCTCAGGTACCGATCGCGCGACCAGAGCAGCATTCCGCCGTCACCACTGCCAGGGAGCCTTGGTCGGGCGATGCAGGATCGGGGTCTTGTCGGGCGCACGACCCAGCCGCAGCATCACCTGACGGATGAGGTCGGCGTCGTGCCAGACGTCGTGTTCCCACAGGACCAGGACGGAGAACCCGAGATCGAGAAGCCGTTCGTAGCGCTCAGCATCGGCTTCTCGATCGGTGAGCGCAGTGTGGAACGCCTCGCCGTTGATCTCGATGACCAGCGGCCACGAGTCGAGCCGGAAGTCGACCGTCCGGATCGCAAGCTCCGCGTCCACGGTGACCTGTCGACGGAGGTCCTTTCGCACGACCCAGGGGACGATGTCCTCGAACCGTTCCTCGAGCCGACTCCCCGCCGGCTGGTAGCTCGGCGGTCGATCTTTCAAGAGCGCACGCAGCACGACGATGCCCGATCGTCCGGACCCACCCGAGCGGGCGGCCAACGCATGGATGAACGGACCGTCGATGAGGCGCTGCCGCCATGCTTGGTCGAGCGCAACCGCCGTTCGTCGCGCCGCCAGGTCGTGGCCGACCCGGTGCGTCCACATCCCCGCAAGCCACAGGATGACCCGCTCGGGTCGCGCAACCGGAATTCCATCGTGCGACGTGAGGTCGGCGGGATCGAGGTCGCGTATCAGATGGACCTGCGCCCGGTGGCCGGTGCGGACGTGAGTTCGTGGCACGGCGACGTGGGCAGGGAGCCTGGGATACCGGCTGAACCCCCAGTGGCTGGCACCCGCCTTACCCCAGAGGCGAGCGCCGGGACCGGCGTCCAGGACCCCCACCATGACCTCCTGACCGATCGACCAGGGGACGGCGCGATGGCGCACCACGCGGGACGTCGCCTTCTCGAGGGCGGCGTCTCGGTAGATCGACCTCCGACGGTATGGATCGGGCTCGATCTCCCGGACCTGATGCTGGGCGGCGAGGCCACGCTGGAGTCGCAGGAGGTCGAGGAGCGGGTCGGGAAGCATCGGGCTTCTCTCTGTCGTTCCGTCGGCACCCTTCGGTGCGAGTGATCCTCGGAGGATCGATGACCACCGTACGCAGCCCCTCCGACAAGCACCCCCGTTCTGGTCGCGCGATCGGCACCTCACACATCCGGTTCGCGCGACCAGAAGCCGTCGAGATCAGCTTCTGGTCGCGCGATCGGTACCTCCCGAGTACCGATCGCGCGACCAGAAGCTGCCTAGGACGGGGTGGCGAGGACCACCGGGTGGAGCGGGCGGAGCGGTCGGCTCGGGGTCAGCGGGAGCGCATCCCGGCGACGTGACCGTTCGGGGTGAAGGTCGCGCCTTCGGCGGCGAGGCGGCGTCGATGTTCGGCCTCGAGGCCGGGGACGAGGCGGCCGTTGGCAGCGACGACGCGCCACCATGGCAGCGCCCCGTCGGACAGCGCCATGATCCGCCCGACCGCTCGTGCCGCACCGGGACGACCGGCCTCGGCGGCAACCTCGCCGTACGTGACGACCTCGCCGGACGGCAGCGCCTCGACCACGGCGTGGACATCGTCCTCGAACGTCACGCACGAGTGCCTACCATCGGTCGTCGATGCGCACGCTGACCGACGCAGACCTCGACCATCACCACGCCGAGATCGACGAGCGCGGCTACACGGTGATCGAGGAAGCCTTCGACGAGGCCTTCGGTCGACGCGTGCTCGACGAACTCGACCGGATCGTCGACGAGCGCAACATCGAGCCCGCCGACAACGGCTTCGAAGGACGCTCGACACTGCGGGTTTACAATCTCCTCGTCCACGGCGAGGTGTTCCAACAGATCCCGACAGCGCCGTGCGTGCTGCCACTGGTGCAGCGCGTCCTCGACGACCAGTGCCTGTTGTCGACCCTGTCGTCGATCGACATCCGAGGTGGCGAGTCGGCCCAGCCGATCCATTCGGACGACCAGGTCATCGGGCTCCCCCGCACCGGCCACGCCGTCGTCTGCAACTCGATGTGGGCGATCACCGACTTCACCGAAGCGAACGGCGCCACTCGTGTCGTCCCCGGCTCGCACCGCTACCCGGAGTTCCCCACGTACGGCGAGGACCACGACTCGGTCCCGGCCGAGATGGCCGCCGGAAGCGTGCTGATCTGGCACGGCAGCCTGTGGCACGGCGGCGGCGCCAACACCACCCACGGTCGCCGTGTGGGCATCGCCGACAACTACTGCGGCGGCATGATCCGACAACAGGAGAACCAGCAACTCGGGATCCCACGCGAGATCGCCTCCACGTTCGACAAGCAACTCCAGCGTCTGTGCGGGTACGGCACCTACAACGGGCTCATCGGCCACATCGACAAGCAGGATCCACGGACGCTCCTCGACCCCGAGTCCGGTCACGACACCGACCACGCCATGCTCTGGGACGGCGCCTGAGTTGGGAGCGCTCGACCAGATCGACGGCTGGGACGTCCCGCACGCCGCCGCAACCGTGTTCTCACCGACGGGAATCGTCGCCACCCACGGCGACGTCGACCGGGTGTTCGCGCTCGCCTCGGTCTCGAAGGTGCTCACGGCGATCACCGCCCACATTGCGATCGAGGAGGGAACGATCTCCCTCGACGACCCTGCCGGTCCTGAAGGATCCACCGTCGCCCACCTGCTCGCGCACGCCAGCGGCCTCGCCCCCGACGGCGACGTGCAGGTGCTCGGACCGCCGGGCCGGAAGCGCATCTATTCCAACCTCGGATTCGAGGTCCTGGCCGAGCATCTGGCCGAACGAGCGGGCATGCCCTACGAGAAGTACGCCCGGTTCGCCCTCGTCGACACACTCGGCCTCGAACGGACCGACCTGACCGGCTCACCGGCCCACGCACATCGGTCGAGCGTCGGCGACCTGTGCACGGTGCTGACGGCCGTGACCACGAATGACCTGCTCGCACCAGCGACCCTCGATGCGATGACGACCCCGGCGTTCGCGGACCTCGCCGGCGTCCTCCCCGGCTTCGGCAAACAGGATCCGAACCCGTGGGGACTCGGCGTCGAGGTGCGGGGTGACAAACAACCGCACTGGACATCGCCCGACAACTCGCCCGAGACGTGGGGCCACTTCGGGCGCACGGGCACGTTCGTGTGGTTCGATCCGGCAGCCGGCGACGACGGTCTCGGCCTCGTCGTGCTCACCGACCGGGGCTTCGACCAATGGGCCGTCGACGCATGGCCACCACTCGCGACCGCCGTCCTCCAGGAGCACCGATGACCGAGATCCGACCGTTCACGATCACCACGACCGACGAGGACCTCGACGACCTCCGTCGGCGACTCCACGCCACGCGTTGGCCCGAAGCGGAGACCGTCGACGGCTGGTCGCAGGGCATCCCACTGAGCTACGTCCAGGAACTCTGTCGCTACTGGGCCGACGACTACGACTGGCGGGCCCGCGAAGCACGGCTGAACGAGTTCCCGCAGTTCACGACGACACTGCAGGTCGATGGGACCGAGGCGCTCGACATCCACTTCGTCCACGTCCGCTCCCCGCACGAGGACGCGACACCGCTGATCATGACCCACGGCTGGCCGGGCTCGATCGCCGAGTTCCAGGACGTGATCGGTTCGCTCACCGACCCGACCGCGCACGGTGGTGACGCTGCCGATGCGTTCCACGTCGTGTGCCCGTCGATCCCCGGGTACGGCTTCTCCGCCAAACCGACGGCACATGGCGTGGGCGTCGGCCAGATCGCCGATCTGTGGGGCGCGCTGATGGACCGCCTCGGCTACGACCGCTTCCATGCGCAGGGTGGCGACTGGGGTTCGATGGTGACCACCCTGATCGGCGTCCGGAACCCCGACCACTGCATGGGCATCCACCTCAACATGCCGATCGTGATCCCGTCGACCATGGACGATCTCTCCGAGTACGAGCAGCGGACGATGAGCGACATGGACGAGCACAGCAAGAACGGCACGGGCTACTCCAAGATCCAGAGCACCCGTCCACAGACGCTCGGGTACGGGCTCACCGACTCGCCCGCCGGTCAGGCTGCGTGGATCGTGGAGAAGTTCCACGCCTGGACCGACAATGACGGCCATCCCGAGGACGCCGTCGACCGCGACCATCTCCTCGACAACGTGATGCTGTACTGGCTGCCACGGACCGCAGCGTCGAGCGCCCGTCTCTACTGGGAGAGCTTCCGCAATCCGCCCTTCGACATCCCGGAGGTTCCGATCGGATGCAGCATCTTCCCGAACGAGATCTTCAGGACGTCACGACGCTGGGCCGAAGCGCAGTTCGGGGACAAGCTCGTCCACTTCAACACGCTCGACCACGGCGGACACTTCGCCGCGTTCGAGGTCCCGGAGATCTTCGTCGACGAGGTGCGGACCTGCTTCCGTGCCATGCGCTGATCGGCGAGCGACGGCGCCCGCTCAACGAGGCCGGTGTTCCGTGCCTTCGCCGGACGTGATGAAGACCACGGTCGCAGACGACTCGACGTCGGCGGTGTGCCACGTGCCCGGCTCGTTGATGGCGTAGTCACCTGCGGACAACTCCACGGCCCGTTCCGCGCCCGACGGCAGCTCCTGGTGGAGCGTGGTCGATCCCGCGACGCAGAGGACGACCTCGTGTCCGGTCGGGTGCACCTCCCACGAGTCCCATGACTCGGTGAAGGTGTACATGGACACCAGACGACCGTCGGCTCCGTCGGCGCCGTGGCGTTCGCCGTACCCCTGGTACCACTCCATCGAACCGTCCATCGCCGGCTCGACGACCGCGATGCCGCCCGACCCCAGGTGGATGGGATTGGTGCCGATCTGATGGACCACGTCGGACGTCATACAGCGCACCGTAGGGCTGAACGACGTCCGCCGCGCCGATCAGAACTGTGTCGGCGACAACTCCATCAGGTCGTCGAAACCGGCGGTGATCGCGCCCACCAAGCCGGCGGCCTGCGGGAGGATCTGCGTGGCGTAGAAACGCGTGGTCGTGTACTTGGCCTCGAGGAACTCGGTGTCGAACCCGCCACCGTCGCCGTCGAGGAGCGCCTTGGCCTCGAGTGCCGACTCGGCCAACAACCAGCCGCCGGTCACGATGCCGAACTGACGGAGGTACGGGGTGGCGCCGGCGAGGGCGTTGCGCACGTCGTCGAGGCCCTTCGCCATGATCCAGTCCGTCGACTCGTTCAGCGCGGAGAGCGCCGTCTCGAGTTCGCCGGCGATGACGGCGTAGTCGTCGCCGGCGGCGCGGACGCGTCCCACGGTCTGGCCCACATCGGCCAGGAAGTCCTTCACCACACCACCGCCGCGCATCGGCAGCTTGCGACCGACGAGGTCCATGGCCTGGATGCCGTTGGTGCCTTCGTAGATCGGAGCGATGCGAGCGTCGCGGAAGTGCTGGGCGACGCCGGTCTCCTCGACATAGCCCATGCCACCGAACACCTGGATCGCCGTCGAGGTGATCTCGACACCGAGATCGGTGCCCCAGCCCTTGCAGATCGGGATGAGAAGGTCGACGCGTTCCTGGGCGGCAGTCCGCGTCGCTTCGTCGGGGTCCTTGTGTGCGATGTCGATGCCTTGGGCAGTCCGGTAGATCACGGCACGCATCGCCTCGATCTGCGACTTCATCGTCAGCAACATCCGCCGCACGTCGGGGTGGTCGATGATCGGGGACTGCTCGCCCGGCTCGGCGCCGATGGCCCGCCCCTGCAGCCGCTCCTGGGCGTACTGACGGGCGTCCTGGTAGGCGCGGTCGCCCACGGCGAGTCCCTGGAGTCCGACCGACAGCCGGGCGTTGTTCATCATCGTGAACATGTACGACATGCCGCGGTTCTCTTCACCGACGATGTAGCCCGTCGCCTCGTCGTAGTCGAGCACACACGTCGGCGAGGCCTTGATGCCGAGCTTGTGTTCGATGGACTGGCACACGACGCCGTTCTTGTCGCCGAGGCTTCCGTCGTCGTTCACCAGGAACTTCGGCACGATGAACATCGAGATGCCCTTGGTGCCGGGAGGAGCATCGGGCGTACGCGCCAGGACCAGGTGGATGATGTTGTCGGACATGTCGTGCTCGCCCCACGAGATCCAGATCTTGGTTCCCGTGATCTTGTAGCTGCCGTCGTCCTGCTTCTCGGCACGAGTGCGCACCGCGCCGACGTCGGACCCGGCCTGGGGCTCCGACAGGTTCATGGTCCCGGCCCACTCGCCGGTCACCATCTTGGGGAGGTACGTCTCCTTCTGGATCTCGTCGCTGTGCGCCAGGATCGCGTCGATCGCTCCCTGCGTGAGCAGCGGCGCCATCGAGAACGCCTCGTTCGATGCCGTCAGCATCTCCTGCATCGCAATGCCGACGAGCCACGGGAAACCGCCGCCGCCATAGGCCTCGGGAAGTGCCACGCCGCCCCAGCCGGCCTCGACGTAGTCGTTGTACGCATCGATGAAACCGTCGGGCGTGGTCACCGTGTTGTCCGCGTGCCACACCGTGGTCTGCTCGTCGCCCACGCGGTTGAGCGGCGCGACCTTGTCCTGCATGAATCGAGCGCACTCTTCGAGCACACCGAAGGTCATGTCGATCTCGGCGTGTTCGAATCCCTCGTAGGACGAGAGGTCGCCGAGCCCGGCGATGCGGCTCAGCACGAAACGGATGTCGTCGAACGGTGCGATGTAGTCGGCCATGCAACGAGGCTACCGACAGGTAACAACTGACCGGAAGGTCAGGGGCTGGCCGGGAGTTCGACGGTGAAACAGCAACCCGGACCGTCGTTCTCGACGCGGATGGTGCCGTTGTGGGCGCCGACCAGACCCTGCGCGATCGCGAGTCCGAGGCCGCCCCCGCCGTTCGCGCTGCCGCGCGCCTCGTCGCCGCGGAACGCGAGATCGAACACGCGCCCGAGGTCGTCGTCGGGAATGCCGCCGCACCCGTCGGCGACCGCCACGACCGCCTTCGTGCCGTCGACGCCGCAGCGGACCTCGATCTCCGAGCCCGCCGGCGTGTGGCGAATGGCGTTGTCGAGCAGGTTGCGGACGACGCGGGTCAGCTCGGCAGGCGCGACACGAAGCGAGGGCTCGTCGCCGTTCGTCGAGCCCGTGAGCACGACACCCTTGGCGGTCGCGACCGGCATCGCACCGGCGACGGCCTCGGCCACGATGTCGCCGAGCGTCACCTCTTCGAAGCGCAGGTCGAGCGCGCCGGCCTCGATGCGGCTCAGTTCGAAGAGGTCGTCGACGAGCATGGCCAATCGGTCGGTCTCGCCTCGCATGGTGGCGTGGTAGCGGGCGATGTCGTCGGGGTGGTCGACGACACCGTCCTCGAGCGCCTCGACCATCGCCCGGATACCGGCCAACGGGGTGCGGAGATCGTGCGACACCCAGGCGATCAGTTCCCGACGCGCCGACTCCATGGCCCGCTCCTTGCGCCGGGCCTCGTCGAGGCGTTCGGATGCCGCGTGCAGCTCCTCTGCGACGCGGTGGAGTTCGTGTGCCACCGGGATGTCACCGACCATGATCAGGTCACCGTCGCCCAGACGTCTCGTCAGGTCCTCGAGATCGCGGCTCGCAGTGCTGATGCGTGAGCCGAACCGAACCGCCATCACCACGGCTGCCGTCGACGACGCCATCAAGACGACGAGGAGCGCGCCGAGGTCGTGCGACGACACGAACATGGCGTACGCGGCGAGCACGACTCCCAGCCCGGTGCCGAACACGGACACCAACGCCACCGCGACCCCTTGCGCTCGCAGCGTCGCCGTCCGCATCGACCGCAACACCAGCGCGCCCACGACTGCAGCAGCGAGTGCACCGCCACCAGCCAGGCCGAGCAACGCCACCGTGTCATCACCGGGCAGGTCGAGGAGCCACGCGGTGACGACGGTGAGGGTCACGCCCGTCGCGACGATCACGATCTGCGCTCGGATGCTCATGCGTTCGTTCACGGCTCGAACCGGTAGCCGACGCCCCACACGGTGGCGAGATGCTTCGGGTCGCTCGCGTCGGCCTCGACCTTCTCGCGGAGTCGACGGATGTGGACCGTCACGGTCGACGTGTCACCGAACGTGTAGCCCCACACCTTCTCGAGGAGTTCCTCACGCCGGAACGCGGTCGCGGGATGACGCATCATGAACGCCAACAATTCGAACTCTCGAGCGGTCAACGGCAGCACCTCGCCGGCGCGTCGTGCCTCACGCGCGGTGATGTCCACCTCGAGGTCACCGGCGGTGAGCACGGGAGACGCCCCCGCCTCGATGGTCTCGATCGAACCCTGCACTCGACGGAGCACCGCCTTGACGCGGGCCACGAGTTCGCGGGGCGAGAACGGCTTGGTGACGTAATCGTCGGCCCCCATCTCCAGGCCGATCACCCGGTCGGTCTCGTCCCCACGTGCGGTGAGCATCACGACCGGGACCGGAGCGAGCGCCCGCAGTCGGCGGAACAGCTCGGCCCCGTCGATCCCCGGAAGCATCAGGTCGAGGATCACCAGGTCGGGCGGATCGGCGAGCAAGGCATCGAGTGCGTCGCCCCCGTGGCCGTAGGCGTCGACTCGGAAGCCGTCCTTTTCGAGGTAACGCACGACGACGTCGCTGATCGCCATGTCGTCCTCGACCACGACGACGTGCGGGGCATCCTCCATGGCGTTGCATGGTACGGACGGACATTCCCGCGACGGAGGCGACGCAGGATGTTCAGGACTTCGTAAGCGGCGAAACCTTCTGCGCTCCCCAGGGGTCTGGGTACGTTCCGACGCATGTTCGTGCTCGTGATGGCCAAGGAACCGGTGCCAGGGCGAGTGAAGACCCGACTGTGCCCACCGTGTACGGCGCAACAGGCCGCCGACATCGCTGCGGCGGCGCTGGCCGACACGTTCGATGCCGCGCTGGCATCCGGAGCCGACGAGGTCATCGCGGCGCTCGACGGGGATCCGGGACCCTGGCTCCCGGCCGGCGTCCGCACGGTCCCCCAGGTCGAGGCGTCGTTCGACCGACGGTTGGCCGCGGCCTGGGCGACGACGGCGGGGCCGGGCATCCAGATCGGCATGGACACCCCACAGATCGACGCGCCGCTGCTCGACTCGGCGATGGCCGCGCTGGCCGACGAGGCGAACGACGCCGTCCTCGGGCCGGCCGCCGACGGGGGCTGGTGGGCGATCGGCCTGCCCGGCGCTGACGACCGGGTCTTCCTCGACGTCCCCATGAGCACCGATCACACCGGGGACGATCAGCGATCGCGGCTCGAGTCCATCGGCCATCGCGTCGGGCCGCTCCCCGAACTCGTCGACGTCGACCACTTCCCCGAAGCGCTCGCCGTGGCGGATCTCGCGCCGCACGGGCGGTTCGCCGCTGCGGTGCGCGAAGTCGCCGACGACACCACCGCGATCCGACGATGACCGCGACCGCGCCCACGATGCGCCTGGTCTCGTCGTGCGGGCTCGATCTCGCACCCGATGCCGACCGCTGGTTCGCTGCCCCCGACCGGGACGACCTGTTCGCCCTCGACGGCCTCGACCGTCCCGTCCTCGACGTCGGCTGCGGACCGGGACGGATCGTCGGCCACCTGGCGGCGCTCGGCGTCACCGCGCTCGGCGTCGACGTGAGCACCGAGGCCGTCCTGCGTGCCCGCGAGCGCGGCGCACCCGTTCTCCAGCGCTCGGTGTTCGACCCGCTGCCCGGTACGGGTCGCTGGGGTTCGGCGCTCCTGCTCGACGGCAACATCGGCATCGGCGGCGACCCCGTCGAGTTGCTTCGACGCCTGCGCGACCTGCTCCGGCCGGGAGGCCGGATCGTGGCCGAGGTCGGCGCCCCCGGCTCCGAGACGCGGATCATCAGCGCACAGATCTCCCACGGCGACGACCAGACCGACTGGTTTCCCTGGGCTGTCGTCGGCGCCGACGGGATCCGCATCGCCGCCCGGTCCGCCGAGATCGACCTCCGGTCGATCCGACGATCCGGCGACCGTTGGTTCGCGACGCTCCAGCGACCCTGAGCCACGTCGGCGATGGAGCGACGGGGCGTCCGTGACACGATGCGGTCGTGACCCGCTCTGCGATCTCCCGTGCGCGCTTCGCCGACCTGGACCCACGGGACCTGTACGACATCCTCCGCCTGCGGAGTGCCGTCTTCGTCGTCGAACAGGACTGCGTGTTCCTCGACCTCGACGGCCGCGACCACGAAGGCGATGCCGAACACCTGTGGATCCGGGACGATGCGGGCGTGGTCGCTGCGCTGCGGATCCTGCAACCCGGTTCCGACGACTCGTCGATCGGCAGGGTGGTCACCCGGGCCGATGCGCGCTCGGCCGGGGTGGCGTCCGCGCTG
>JAPKDO010000389.1 GCA_028822535.1 Acidimicrobiales bacterium | reverse complement strand
CGATCGTGTCGCGATCGTCGAAGACCCGGCGGAGGCGTTCCATGCGCTCGGGCCGCGACGTCGCCAGCAGCGGCACCTGGGCGACCAGGAGCGCCAACACCTCGAGCGTCGAGTCGTGTACCCAGTGCAGGTCCTCGACCACGAGCACGTCGTCACCGACTGCGGCGAGCACCGTCTCGGCGACCTCGATCGGCGTCCCGGTCAGGCGGACCCGCACCGCCTGCTCGAGAGCGGCGTAGGGCTGGGGAACCAGCAACGAGAGCCCACCGCCGATGCAGTGGGCGCGTCGCGCCACCACCGCCCGTATCAGGGCGCTCTTCCCGATTCCAGCCACACCGAGTACGAGGGTCGATGCGCCCGTCGATATTCGATCCTCGATGGATGAGACCGCATCGCCTCTCCCGAGGAGCCGCTGCGTCACTGGCCGGCACCGTACCAAGAAGAGTGGTCGTGCCGCCGATGGGCAACGGGCAGTAACCCATCGACGGCATGACCGAACGGAACCGTAAAACGCCGATCAAGCCGAGCGAATCCCCAATATGCGACAACTTCACACGCAACGACTACCCAGCGTGGTCGACCCCGCGCACGCTGCATACAAGGGGGCATCTGCGCGCCCGTGACAGACTCGGCCGGTGATCACGCACCTTGTTACCGGGGTCGCGGGCTTCATCGGGTCGCAGCTCGCCGAGACTCTGATCTCCGCCGGCGGCGACGTGATCGGTATCGACAGTCTCACGCCTTCGTACGACCGGTCGATCAAGGATGCCAACCTGGACGTACTCCGAGCCAGCGACCGGTTCACGCTCCACGAAGCCGACCTCCGCACCGACGACCTCGAGCCGCTTCTCGACGGCGTCGACGTCGTCTACCACCAAGCTGCGCAGCCCGGCGTGCGGCTCAGCTGGTCGGACGGTTTCCAGACGTACGCCGACTGCAACGTGCTCGCCACGCAGCGGCTCCTCGAAGCCAGCCACCGGGTGGGCGTCCGCCGCCTCGTGAACGCGTCGAGCTCGTCGATATACGGCAACGCCGACCGCTATCCCGTGGAGGAGACCGTCCTGCCCGAGCCGAACTCCCCCTACGGCGTCACCAAGCTCGCAGCCGAACATCTGGCCGGCCTGTACGCCCGCAACCACGGGCTGTCGACCGTGTCGCTGCGCTACTTCACCGTCTACGGCCCTCGCCAACGGCCGGACATGGCCCATCACCGCCTGATCGAGGCCGCCATCGACCAGAAGGCGTTCCCGCTCTACGGCGACGGATCACAGATCCGGGACTTCACCTACGTCGGCGACGTGGTGCGAGCCAACGTGCTCGCCGGCGACGCGGACGTCGAGCCGGGCACGGTCGTCAACATCTGCGCCGGCGGCTCCACCGTGATGCGCGACCTCATCGACGCCGTGGGCGACGCCGTCGGAGCGCCGATCCCCGTCGACGAACAAGACGAGCAGCCCGGGGACGTCGTTCGCACCGGAGGTTGCAACGACCGTGCTCGTCGACTCCTCGGGTGGGCGCCGGAGTCGACGCTCCAAGACGGCATCGACGCCCAGGTCCGCTGGCACCGGAGTCAGCGCAAGGGTTGATGCCAGTCCAGGGTGGCTCGACGCGTACAAGACCTGAGCCGTCACCATCACGCAACGATGCCCCCGCCGTGGGCGGGGCCGACCCGAAGGGCGGTGGGGAGCATCGGCGCCGCGTCCTACGCGGCCCGGATATCGGGCGGACGATGTCTGGACTCGAGGATTCGGGATCCGGTCACATCGAAGAACGCGGGGACGCCGTCGAGCATCCGGATCGACAGTCGTCCGCGGTGCACGGATCGATGGTGGTGTCGACACAGCAGGACGAGGTTGTCGATGTCGGTCGGACCGAACGACTCCCAATAGATGACGTGGTGGGAGTCGCAGTGGGCGGGTGGCCGGTCGCAGCCCGGCACGCCGCAGCCGCCGTCGCGAACGGCCAGTGCCCGTCGTTGATCTCGGTTGGCGTAGCGCTCGTCCCGCCCGTACGACAGCATCTGACCACGGGCGTCGAGCCATGCCCGGGAGACCTGCGCTTCGCATCGCCAGTTCAACAGGACGGGCAGCGGGATGGAGGTGCCGTCGGCGAGTTGGCGGGTGCCGGTGGGACGACCGCGGCGGTCGAGCAGGTCTTCGCCGAGTGCAAACGTCGTGGGGTCGACGTTGACGTTGAACAGCGGGTCGCGCCGACGTGGGTTGGACCCGGCGCCGGCCCCGGCGAGCACCAGCTCGGCGAGCCCTTCGGCCTGTCGGTTCCCTCGGGTCCGGGTGCCGAGGCCGTCGAGCGGGTTGGCGTCGCTCACGGCCCGGTCCCGCCGGAAGAGTTCGTCGTTCTTCTCGTTCAACGCGGCGAGGATCGGCAGCCCGGTCTCGAGGCCGAAGTCGCCGTCGAGTTTGACCCGCTCGCCCACCTGGCTGGCGTGGAGAACGTCGTCCTGGGGATCGGACGGCTCGGTCCCGTCGGGATCCTGCGTCTCGAGCCAGCGGCGGATCTCCTGTTCGAATTCGTCGGCACCCATCCCCCGGGCCAGGCCGACGAGGTACGCCTCGTGTTGGGCGAAGGCCTCGGACGTGCGCGGGTTGGCGACGCAGCGGGCGAGGATCCGCACATGCGCCTCGGTGATGGCGCCGTCGGTGAACGCCGCATTGGTGAACGGCATCGACCGGAGGCGGCGGGCCAGGTTCATGCGACTGCCGGCGATTCGCCGTTGCGTGCCGGTCTGCGTTGCCAACCAGTCGGTCGGCGTGCGTGCGGCGTCGACCTCGAAGGACGTGGACACCTCGAACTCGTGCAGCTCCCGGAACATGACCGCTTCGAACCGGGTCCGCGCCTTCTCGAGCTTGGCCATGTGCACCACGTGCTGCCAGGGCGAGAGCGCGGACGTGTCGACCGAGAGCAACTCCTCCAGGTCGGCGGCGAGAGCGGTGGTCACAGAACAATCACGATACCGAACACATGTTCGCCCGTCAAGGTCCGAAAGAGAATCGGATAGGTCTCAGCGAGTTCGAACACTCACGCGTCATCACGCGGCAGCGGTGGGAGTTCGGTCATGGTTGCCTCGCCGTCGGCGCTGATCCCCTCGCGGGAGAACACGACCGCAACGGTGCGCCACAGGATCT
>JAPKDO010000388.1 GCA_028822535.1 Acidimicrobiales bacterium | reverse complement strand
TTTCGTCGACGGCGAGATCGTCGAGATGATCGAGATGATCGAGCGCATCGAGATGGACGATCTGACCCGCGAGTATCTGCTGGGGGTCGCCGACGCCGCCTTCTACGGCCCGCCCTTCACCTGGTTGGCGACTCCGGTCAACCGCTTCTTCACGGCGGGATTCCTCCCCCCGGAGTTCCGCAGGGAGCTCGGACTCGACTGGAACGCACGACAGCAGCGACTGTTCGACCGGACGATGGCCGCTGCCGCCGTCGCGAACCGGCTCGCGCCGCGACCGCTCCGCGAGTTCCCGCTGAACGTGTACCTCTGGGACGTCCGGCGCCGGATCCGGACGGGCAAGCCGATCGTCTGACTCCGGATACCGCCCTTGATCAGTCCTCGAAGGCTTCCGGGGGAGGGCAGGCGCACACCAGGTTGCGGTCGCCGGCAGCGCCGTCGATCCGACTCACCGGAGGCCAGTACTTGTCGGTCCGCAGGTTCGCGACGGGATAGGCGGCTTGTTCGCGGGAGTAGGGGCGATCCCAGTCGGGCACGAGGAGATCCTCCGCCGTGTGGGGCGAGTGGGCGAGGGCTGAATCGTCGTGCGCGACGGTGCCCGACTCGATGTCGGCGATCTCGTCGGCGATGGCGAGCATGGCGTCGCAGAACCGATCGATCTCGGCCAGGGACTCCGACTCGGTCGGTTCGATCATCAACGTCCCGGCGACCGGGAACGACATCGTCGGCGCGTGGAACCCGTAGTCGATGAGCCGCTTCGCGACGTCGTCGACCGTGACACCGGTGCGCTTCGTGATGTCTCGGACGTCGACGATGCACTCGTGCGCCACGCGGCCGTGGGCTCCCGTGTAGAGCACCGGGTAGCGGTCGGCCAGGCGGACGGCGATGTAGTTGGCGTTCAAGATCGCCATTCGGGTGGCATCGGTCAGCCCCTCAGCACCCATCATCCGGACATACGCCCACGAGATCGGGAGGATCCCAGCGGAGCCGTAGGGAGCCGCCGAGATCGGGCCGGGCCCGGTGGCCGGGCCGCACTCGTCGTCGAGGGGATGGTTCGGCAGGTACGCGGCCAGGTGTGCCCGGACGGCAACGGGGCCGACACCCGGTCCGCCACCACCGTGCGGGATGCAGAAGGTCTTGTGCAGGTTGAGGTGGCTCACGTCGGCACCGAACTCGCCGGGCTTCGCGATGCCGACCAGCGCGTTGAGGTTGGCTCCGTCCAGGTACACCTGGCCACCCGATCCGTGCACCATCTCGCAGATCTCGGTGATCGTCGTCTCGTACACCCCGTGGGTGGACGGGTAGGTCACCATCAACGCCGCGAGGTCATCGGCGTGGTCGGTGACCTTCTGCTTCAGGTCGTCGAGATCGACGTTGCCGTCGTCGTCGCAGCCGACGACCACCACCCGCATTCCGGCCATCACGGCCGAGGCGGCGTTGGTTCCGTGCGCCGACGACGGGATGAGACAGACGGTGCGGGCGTCGTCACCATTGTCTCGGTGGTACGAGCGGATCGCGAGCAGTCCGGCGAACTCGCCCTGCGAGCCGGCGTTGGGCTGGAAGGAGATCGCGTCGTAGCCGGTCACCTCGACCAACCACGCCTCGAGTTCCTCGATGAGCCGTCGATACCCACGTGTCGACGACGCTGGGGCGAACGGATGGATCGCACCGAACTCGGGCCACGTGACCGGCTCCATCTCGGCGGTGGCGTTCAGTTTCATCGTGCACGAACCGAGCGGGATCATCGCTCGGTCGAGTGCGATGTCGCGATCTGACAGCGCCCGCAGGTAGCGCAGAAGGTCGGTCTCGGAGCGGTAAGCGTGGAACGTCGGGTGGGTCAGGAACTCCGACGTCCGAACCAGGTCCGCCGGTATGGCTTCGGCGCTTGCTCCGGCGTCCACGCCGAACACGCCAGCGAGCGTGGCGAGGATCGCGTCCGTCGACGTCTCGTCGAAGGCCACCCCGACGGTGTCGGCATCGATCAGGCGGAGGTCGATGTCGCGCTCCGCCGCCGACGCGACGATCGCAGGGGCCTGCCCCGGCACCTCCACCGTCACCGTGTCGAAGCGGTGTTCGCCGACGACGCCCAGGCCGGCGGAGCGACACGCAGCGGCGAACGACGACGCCAGGCCGTGCGTGCGCTCGGCGATCCTGCGGAGCCCGTCGGGACCGTGGTACACGGCGTACATCGACGCAATCACCGCCAGCAGCACCTGCGCGGTGCAGATGTTCGAAGTCGCCTTCTCGCGCCGGATGTGCTGTTCGCGCGTCTGGAGCGCGAGGCGGGTTGCGGGCCGGCCGGCCGCATCGACCGAGACACCGACGAGGCGACCGGGAAGCGTCCGCTTGTACGCCTCGCGACATCCCATGAACCCTGCGTGCGGACCACCGAAACCCAACGGCACCCCGAATCGTTGCGACGAGCCGACGACGATGTCGGCGCCGAGTTCGCCGGGCGGGGTCAGGATGGTGCAGGCGAGCAGGTCGGTGGCGACAACGGCGATCGCACCGCCCTCGTGGGCTGCCCGGATCGCCGTCTCGGGCGACACCACTTCACCCGAACACGCCGGGTACTGGACGAGCACGCCGCACACGTCGGACAGGGGAGTGGTGGCGACGTCGTCGACGACATCCACGATGACGCCGATCGCCTCGGCTCGCGTCTCGACGATCGCGATCGTCTGCGGGAACGTGTCGGCCTGGATCAGGAACCGGTTGCGGTCGCCTTTCGCGAGCCGTCGGGCCATCGCCATGCCCTCTGCGGCCGCGGTGCCCTCATCGAGCAACGACGAGTTCGCGATCTCGGTACCGGTGAGGTCGGTGATCACCGTCTGGAAGTTGAGGAGTGCCTCGAGGCGACCCTGGGAGATCTCGGGCTGGTAGGGGGTGTAGGCGGTGTACCAAGCCGGACTCTCGAGCACGTTGCGGCGGATCACCGGCGGGGTGTGCGTACCCGAGTACCCGAGTCCGATCATCGGGGTGCGCACGACGTTGGTCTCGGCGATACCGCGGAGCTCGGCGAGCATCTCGGTCTCGTCCAGCGCCGCAGGGAGGTCCAGCGCGTCCCGCTGACGGATCGAAGCGGGCACGGCCTGGTCGATCAACTCGTCGAGTGACGACGCTCCGACCGCTTCGAGGAGTCGTGTG
>JAPKDO010000387.1 GCA_028822535.1 Acidimicrobiales bacterium | reverse complement strand
CGCCGACCCCGCCCCAGACCCAACAACCGTCGACCCCCGGGAGCAGACCACATGACCGACCTCGAGACCGTCACCACCCACGAGGACGCCCCGCCCCTCGCTCCCACACCCGGTTTCGTGACGGAGGGGCCATTCGTCCTGCTGTCCCGCGTCGCCGAGTCCGCGTACTGGGCGGGGCGGTACCTCGAGCGGGCGGAGACGACCGCTCGGCTGCTCCGCTGCCACACCGACCTCTTCCTCGACCTCCCGAAGTCGGTCGGGCTCGGCTGGTGGCCGTTGCTCGCGGTGCTCGGCACCGGGGAACAGTTCGGGCGGAACCACCGTCATGCCACCGAGGAGATCGTCGTCGGACACCTGGCATGCGACCGGCGGGCCGACTGCTCGATCATGTCCTCGATCGCCGCCGTCCACGAGAACCTGCGCGTGACCCGCCCGGTCATGCCGGCCGAAGCGGCAGAGGTCCTGAACGAACTCCATCGTCACGTCGACGGCACCGTCGAACAGGCGCTCGAGCGACCCACCCGCATCGAATGGCTGACCGGCGTGATCCGACGCTGCCAGACGCTCAACGGACTCCTGCTCGACACGATGTCGCACGACGACTGCTTCTCGTTCTTCACCATCGGGCGGCAACTCGAGCGGGCGGACATGACCACCCGGGTCCTCGACGTGCAGGCCGGTGTCCTGATGGGACGCGGCGGTGACCAGGTCGAACCGTTCGCCGACGTGTGCTGGGCATCCGCGCTCCGGTCGTTGAACGCCTTCGACAGCTTCCGCCGCCGCCACACCGGCACGTCGGCCGAGACGACCCTGGCGTTCCTGCTCCGAGATCCGCAGTGCCCGCGCTCGGTCGAGGCCTGCATCACCGAGGCGTCGCGGCGCCTGCTCGAACTGCCGAACCACGAGGACGCGATGGCGGCCGGCGCCGCCGTGGAAGCGCTGCTCACGCACAGCGACATCGACGCCCTGATCGACGGTGGGCTCCACGATCGTGTCGACGTGCTCCAGCGAGCGATCGGCGCGATCCACGACGCCGTCGCCCGGACCTGGTTCGGGAACGCCGCCGGAGCGGCGGCGTGACATGACCATCGAGGTCGCGATCGAGCATCGCACGGTCTACGACTTCGACCGCACGGTCGAACTGGCACCACACGTCGTCCGTCTGCGCCCGGCACCCCACTGCCGGACGCCGATCCGGTCGTACTCGTTGCGCGTCGAACCCGACGACCACTTCGTCAACTGGCAACAGGACCCCTTCGGCAACTTCGAGGCCCGACTGGTCTTCCCGGAGGACGCCGACCGTCTGTCGATCACCGTCGACCTCGTCGCCGACCTGACCGCGATCAACCCGTTCGACTTCTTCCTCGAGAACGACGCCGAGACGGTCCCCTGGGTCTACGAAGCCGCGCTGTTCACGGATCTCGAACCGTACCTACGGGTCGACCCGGCCGGTCCCCGACTCACCGAGTGGCTGGCGACCGCACCCGAGCCCGTCGTCGACGGCGAACCCATGCGCACGATCGACTACCTCGTCGCCCTGAACCAACGGCTGTGCAACGACATCGGGTACTCGATCCGCATGGAACCGGGCGTCCAGGATCCGGACACGACCCTCGAGACCGCCATCGGCTCGTGTCGCGACTCGGCGTGGCTGCTCGTCCAGACCCTCCGGCGCCTGGGCATGGCCGCACGGTTCGTGTCCGGCTATCTCGTGCAACTCACCGCCGACCAGGAGCCGATCGAAGGACCGGGAGGACCGAAAGAGGACTTCACCGACCTCCATGCCTGGACCGAGGTGTTCCTGCCCGGTGCCGGCTGGGTGGGCATGGACCCGACGTCGGGCCTCTTCGCCGGCGAGGGCCACATCCCCCTCGCGTGCACGCCGTCGCCGGCGTCGGCCGCACCGATCAGCGGAGCGACCGGTCCGTGCGAGGTCTCGTTCTCCTTCGCGAACACCGTCGTCCGATCGCACGAGGACCCGCGGGTCACCCTCCCCTACACGCCGCAGGAGTGGGAAGCGATCGACGCGCTCGGCCACCACGTCGACGAGCGTCTGCGCGTCGGCGACGTCCGGCTGACCATGGGCGGCGAGCCGACCTTCGTGTCGATCGACGACATGGACGGAGCCGAATGGAGCACCGAAGCGGACGGGCCGGCGAAGCGGGCGCTCGCCGACGAATTGACCGGACGACTCGTCAAGGAATTCGCGCCCACGGGAGTGGTGCACCGCGGCCAGGGCAAGTGGTATCCGGGCGAGCCGCTGCCCCGCTGGCAGAACGCGATCGTCTGGCGCACCGACGACGTACCGATGTGGGATGACCACGAACTGTTGGCCGAGCCGTCGACACCGGGGAGCGACGATCCCACGTCATCGCTGATGTTCCTCCTCGCGTTGGCCGACGAGCTCGGCCTCCCCGACGACACGATCCGCGCCGGTTGGGAGGATCCGCTCCACCAGGTGTGGCGTGAGGCGACCGAGCCACCCCGCCCAGGCGAACGGACGCTGCCACCGTTCAAGGACCTCGACCCGGAGGATCTGCGTCTGGGATCGGAGGCCGGACGGCGTTCGATCACCGACGAACTCGACAAACGGGCGGGGCGGCCCACCGGCTGGGTACTCCCGTTGTACCGGCCGCTGTCAGACGCCGCGACGTGGATCTCCCCGAAGTGGACCGTACGGCGGGCACACCTGTTCCTGCTCCCCGGCGACTCGCCGATGGGATACCGCCTGCCCATCCGGTCGCTCACCACCGAAGTGCCGCCGACCTACGAGCGATCCCCGTTCGCCGACCTGCGACCCTTCCCGGACGACGGGCCGGCCGCCGACGTCGGCGGACCCGAGTCCCCCGATCGCGTCTCGGTCGACGACGACGCGCCTCCGACCGCGTTGTGCGCCGAGGTCCGCAACGGACACCTCCACGTGTTCCTCCCACCGCTCGAGGACGCGGCGCACGCCGTCGAGCTCCTGCGGGGGATCGAGGCGACCGCCGCGCGTCTCGACCAGGCCGTGGTGATCGAGGGCTACCCCATCCCGTCCGATCCTCGGCTCCGCTCGGTCGTCATCGCTCCCGACCCCGGCGTCATCGAGGTCAACGTCCAACCGGCCCGCGACTGGGACGAGCTGTGCGACATCACGCGGACCGTGCACG
>JAPKDO010000386.1 GCA_028822535.1 Acidimicrobiales bacterium | reverse complement strand
TGGAGCACCGCGCCGCGCTGGGACCGGGAGATCGTCGAGACCGGCACGTACGGGCGCATGTGGACCACGGCGCTGGCCCAGAACACCCCCGACAACCCGTTCCTCCAGTCCACGGGAGACGGCCTTCGCATGGTCCTGCCCCGTCACGAACTGCCCGAGACCGAGCTGGTGTGGAAGATCCCCCGGACCCTCAACGCACTGGAACGCAACCGCGGACGGGCATACGCGATGGCGTTCACTGCGGCCATCGGCATGAACGAACTGCTCCGTGGGATGGAGTACTGGCGGGCCGGCGAGACGAAGGTCTCGACGCCCTACAAGGTGCCCAAGGACGAACGTGTCGCGGTCGGGTTCTGGGAGGCCGGACGCGGTTGGCTCGCCCACCACATGCACATCGACAAGGGCAAGATCGTCAACTACCAGATCACCACCCCGTCGACCATCAACGCCTCGCCCCGCGATCCCTTCGGCGGTCCCGGTCCCTACGAACAGGCCATCGTCGACACCCCGATCCTCGAGTCCGTCGCCGACGACGACATCAAGGGGATCGATGTCCTACGGACGATCCGCAGCTTCGACCCGTGCATGCCGTGCACCACGCACATGGACACGGGCAAGGGCGTCATCGTGCGCGAGGTCAACTCGTGCGGGTGCACGCTGGAGTGATCGACGTACCGTACGGGTCGTGACCACGGACTCGCCCCGGACACTGATCGGTGGACTCGGCAACCCATGGCTGCGCGATCTCGACTTCGGCACGCAGTTCGTTCGACGGGTCGCGTCACTCGACTGGCCGGAGAACGTGATGCTCGAAGATCTCTCGTACTCGGCGCATCGGGTGCTGCACACGCTCCAGGACATCGATCCCCACAAGATCGTCCTGGTGTGCGGCTTCCCGCGTGACGATGAGCCGGGAACGGTCCGATCCTACGAACTCGACCTCACCCCGCCGCCCGATGACGAGGTCCACGAACGCCTCACCGAAGCGGTCGGCGGGATCATCGACCTCGACCACACCCTTGCCGTCGTCCGGTACTTCAAAGGATTCCCGAAGGGCACGATCATCGTCGAGGTCGAGCCGGGTGACGAGTCGTTCGGGCTGGGGTTCTCCGAAGCGGTCGAGGCATCGATGGGCGCCGTGCTCGATGCTGTCCGAACCGAGGTCGGTGCGCCGCTCGTCGCCACACCCGCCCCACTCACCGAGCCGCTGTAGGTGGAATCGATGGAAGCCGAACCGCTGGCGGATGAAGCACCCTACGACGACGTGTACGAGCGCATCGCCACACTCGCAGAACAGCTCGTCGACCACGAGGACCCCGACGTCGCCAGCGGCGTGGCCGAGCTCCTGGACTGGGTCGACGCGTTCCATCGAGACGGTGTCGGACGCTTGATCGACATGATCCGGGAGTGGCGCGGCGAGATCTTCCTCGAGGCGGCGGCTCGGGACGCGATCGTCGGGTCGCTGTTCGCGGCATACGGCCTCGGTGAGGCACGGGATCTCCGCGCCGAGGCGGAAGCCGACGTCGCCCGAGCCCTCGACGAGGTCCGCCCACTGGTGGAGTCCCACGGCGGATCCGTCGATGCCGAGTCCGTCGTCGACGGTGTCGTCACGGTCCGGCTGAGCGGCACCTGCGACGGGTGTCCCAGCGCCGACGCCACACTCGTGTACGGCGTCGAGGCGGCACTACGCGAGCAGTACCCGCACTACCGCCGCCTCGAGCTGGCCGAGCCGCTCCCGCAGCCCGACCCGGCCAAGGCCGATCTCGAGTGTGTGACCGTGCCGGAGGAGAAGAGTTGGCAACGGGTCGAACTGCGCCCCCGGTCGTGAGAGCGCATCATGCCGCTGGGTGACGACACGCTGTCGTTCCGCGCGCGGGCGTTGGCCCAGGCGCACCCGCTGTCGCCGGCGGCGAAGTCCCTCATCGACCGGATCAGTCGGGAGGAGGCCGAGTCGCAACCGCTCCCGGAGTTCGGGCCGTGGGCGGCAAGCGCGATGCTCGCCGGGTACTGCCTCCGCACCGTTGAGGAGGATCGTGCCGGTCACGACGCCAGCGGTGCCGTGTCGGTCGACGCTGCGAGCCTCGATGCGCTCGACTCATCCGCCGACGGGGTCGCCGAGGCGCTCCGAAACGGCGACGAGGCCACGGTCGTGCTCGCCGACGTGGACGAGGTGATCACGACCCTCGACGGACTGATCGCATCGGAGATCGAGCGACGCGTCGACCCCTGGCGCGAGGAGGTCGGAGCCGACTCGTGGCGCATGTTCGAGGACTACATCGCCCACTGGACGGTCAAGGGCTACGCCATCCGCACCGCCGAGCCCACGGTCGCGGCGGACCGATGAGGGTCCTCGTCGCCGGCGTCGGCAACGTCTTGCGTGGGGACGACGGGTTCGGGGTCGAGGTCGCTCGCCGCCTCACCGGACGGCCCCTGCCGGACGGCTGCACGGTCATCGAGACGGGGATCGGCGGTATCGCGCTCGTGCAAGAGCTCCAAGAGGGGTGGGACGGATTGATCGTGGTCGACACCGTCGATCATTCGCGGCCGCCAGGCACGGTCATGGTGATCGAGCCCGAGGTCGTCGATGTCGACGCTCTCGGTGCAATGGAACGCCACGACCTGCTGGCGGACATGCACCTTGCGACGCCCGAACGTGCCCTGATGCTCGCCAGAGCGCTCGGCGTGCTGCCCGAACGAGTCCTGCTCGTCGGTTGCCAACCGGTCGACGCGCACGCCGTGAGCGACCGGCTCACCGACACGGTTGCCGCGGCGGTGTCGATCGCGATCGACGAGATCGAGCGCCTGTGCGCCGACTGGTGCGCGCCCGAGGGTGTCCGATGATCGACGGAGCAGCCACCGTCGAGCGTCTCCGCGAGAGGATCGCCACGGTGGATCGTCGACGCGACCCGCACGAGCACGCGACCCTCGCCTACCGACAGGGGCTGGCCCACGCCGAGGCGACCTCCGCCGAACCGCAGGAGAACCTCCGGACCGCGCTGCAATGGTACGACCGGGCGCTCGAAGGCTTCGACGCTGTCTACGACCCCGTGCCCCATGCTCGGGTCCTCAACGCAGTGGGAGCCGCGCTGCGGTCGCTCGGCCGACTGCCAGATGCCATCGCCCGTTTCGAGAAGGCGTCGACGCTGCTCCAAGG
>JAPKDO010000385.1 GCA_028822535.1 Acidimicrobiales bacterium | reverse complement strand
CGGGGGTTCGAATCCCTCACGGCCCACCCCGTGAAGCCCCAGGCCTCTGGTCTGGGGCTTCGTCGCGTCTGGGCTCGAGGCCGGCGAGGGGAGCCATAAGGGGAGCCGCTCCTCGGCGTCGAATGATCGAGAAGCCTGGCGTCGCGAGAATGGAGAATGGAGGAACATGCAGGTCGCCTACGCCTATGCCGAGGAGTCCTCTCTCATCACCCACGATGACGAGAGTGAGCTCTCGCTGGCGACCTCCGGAGGCGCTGCCGATACCCCGTTCTTCTATTCCGGCTTCCTCGTCCGGCCTCGGCGCATTGCAGGGCTGCTTCTGTCGGTGAGCCGAGTGGCAGGCACGCGGTTCTTCGTGCCGGCAGCAATGCGCGACGCCGCAGCTCGAGCGGCCGATCCGGTCGTGACGTCCGATGGGTCGCAGCTCCGGTTCGAAGCGTTCTCTGCGTGCAACGGCGTCTACGCCCGTGCAGATCTGCTTCCGGGATCCATCGACGACGGATTCGTTGCCACTGGGACGACCAACGTCGATTTCAACCCGCCGATGCGCAATGCCCTCTCAAAGCTTCGAGACGCCGACCCGGTGCACCTGTCCGTCGGATCGGAGCAGGTGACTGTCGCGACCATCGATCGGTCGGTCACTGAGCGTCGCGTGCGAATACCAGACCGTTGGCTTCGTGGCTTCGCGGAAGTGCAGGTCTCGCAGACGGAGCTGGTGCAGAGGTGCGAGCTCGATCGGCCGTCGACGAAGCGCTTCTTGTCGACCCTTGCTCGGACCAAGCGTCTCGGCGACTGGTGGGCGGTGCAGTCGGCGCGCGGTCTCGATCTCCACGCAGACGAGACGGCGGGTTCCATTCGTATCGCGGGTCTCGAGCGGCTACGGCTCCTCGCCGGGCACGCCCGAGAAGCGACGGCGATGCGGATTTGGACCGTCGAGGGTCAGGACGCCGCACCGGCCGCCTTCGAGGTCGACCTCTCCGATTGCAGGCTGACGCTCGTGCTCAGTCCGGCCGTCAGCCGAGGGTTCTCCGGTGAGGGGAAGGTGCTCCGAGACGTTGTCGACGAGGAGGCCGTTGCGGCAGCGGATCGACTCCGACCTCTCGTGACCGGAAGGTCTGGTCTCGTACCGGCCGCGCTGGCTACCCAGCTCTCGTCGTCGATCGACTCTGTCGAGCGAGGATTGAATGTGCTCGCTTCGGCCGGTGCCGCAGGATTCGACTTGGCCACCGGCAGCTACTTCCACCGGGAGTTGCCCTTCGACCTCGATGCCATGGCGCTCCTCCATCCTCGGGTCCGTGGGGCGGCCGGACTCGGAGCGAACGCCGTTGTCATTGTCGGCCGGAAGCCGCACGAGCTGATGGCCGTCGTGACCGGCAAGACGGCGACCTACGTCGTGCGAGTCTCCGGCGGGTCGGAGTCCACGTGCACCTGCCCGTGGTTCGAGAAGCATGGGCTCACTCGAGGACTGTGCAAGCATCGATTGGCGCTGGACATGGCATTGGAGGCGGACGAATGACACCCGATCCTCCGGCTCGCCCGTCCCTGGAACTTGATGACGTTCTCGAAGCGATGGCACGAGGTGATGACGACGCCATCGTTGAGATGTTTCGCGACCGGAAAGAGAAGGAACGGCGGGATGTCGGTCCGGAGCTCTCGCGCCTACAGCGCGAGTATCTCGGATATGGCCGACGCGTTCCCCACGAGTACGGCGATACCGCGTGCGCTGCGGTCTTCGCGTCGTGCACGCTCACCGAGATCAAGCATCTGAACGTGGAGCACACGTTCGGAACCTTCTGCAACGAGACCACACTCGCCGTTCTCGTTGATCGTCGACCGGCATGGGTGACGAAGTGGGCAGAGTGGGCGCTCGAGCGTGAGGCGAGACCGAGCGGGCGTGCGGACGGCCTGTGGGTACTCGTGCGGAACCTGATCCGGGCAGGCGTGTGTGAACCGCTCGACAGCGATGCCTACATACTCGGGATGATCTTCGGCATCGGCAGCCCCAGGTATCACATTCGGTCTCGGGTCCACGGTGTCCACTCCCTTGGGATCCCCAGGGATGAAGAGGCCATCGAGAAGTATCGGGACGCGAATCGCTCGTGGTCCGTGCTGGGCTCTTTTCTCGACGACCCGAGCCTTCTCGACCACGAGATCTGGAGGATCTTCGAAGTACCCGGGCGTCCGAGCCGTCAGCTGAGCGCAAGCTCCGCTGACTCCCGGGATGGCTGGATCGATGCATTCGTGACCCTGTCGGCGGAAGGCCGGATCAGCAGGCAACGGGTTCTCGAGTCCACCCTCGATGCACTCGCACGAGATGTCACGCAGCATCAGTCGAAGTGGTTCGTTGCCCTGTGGACGGCCCTCGGCGCCACTCGGGACGAGGGCGCATCGAACCAGGAGCGGCTGCTGCATCTTCTCGACCGCTCGGTGCCCGCCGTCGTTCAGTTCGCGCTTCGCGAACTGGGGCAGCTTCAGAAGGAAGGGCGGCTGGATGCGGAAGCGTTCATCAGCGAGATCGAAGGCCCACTGTTGACCATGCCGGTCGCAACAGCGAAGGCCGGATTGCGCATGCTGGACCGGGTCGGGAAGGCGCACCCCGAGCTGCGATCGGACGCGTTACTAGCCACCACGTCGGCGTTGTTGCACGATCACTCGAAGGTCCAAGACAGCGCGATCCAGATCCTTGCCAAGCGACGAGGTCCGATCGACCCGGATCTGGAATCGGCGATCGACGCGAACTCGGACGCGTTGACTACGCAGCAGCGATCTCAACTGATCGTCGAGTAATCGTCTCCGCTCAGGCGGATGCGGGGCCCAAGAGGTGTCGGTTCTTCTCGACCGATCCCGGAAGAACCGAGAAGTGGATCTGCCCGTCGTCGTCGACTGCCACGACGCGCACTACGGCCGACGCGGCCTCATTGCCGGCGAGGAGTATGGCGCCAGCGACGACCCGGCTGGGATCGGCAGCGTCAGCGATCGTCGACCAGCCGAGGCCGTCGTCGTCCTGGGCGTTGAGGTCGGCCGTGATGTCCAGTTCGAGGTGCATGACGAGCCCTCCGTTCGGCTCAGGGTTCATGGTACGGGTTGATCCACACGTGGTGGTCGGCGGACGCGAGGGCGTCGACGTCCTCAGTGAGCGAGCCGAGCATCAGCGTGTAGTGGCGCGGGTTCCGTCCGGT
>JAPKDO010000384.1 GCA_028822535.1 Acidimicrobiales bacterium | reverse complement strand
GTGTCGCCGTTGGCGGTCCAGAGGTAGTCGGGTTTGGTGCCGGGGGCGTACCAGACGATGTCGTGGGTGGTGTCGCCGTTGAAGTCGCCGGTGATGGGTTGGTAGTTGCCGTTGATGGTGGTTCGGGTGGATTGGAAGGTGGTGTCGCCGTTGGCGGTCCAGAGGTAGTCGGGTTTGGTGCCGGGGGCGTACCAGAGGATGTCGTCGGCGCCGTCGCCGTCGAAGTCGCCCGCGAGTGGTGAATAGGAGCCCCGGACCGTCATCGGCTGCGCCTCGAAGGTCGCATCGCCGACCGCCAGGTAGAGGGTGTCGAGTCGCCCGCCGGGGTCGTGCGCGAACAGGTCGTCGTCGCCGTCCCCGTCGAAGTCGCCAACGACCGTCCGATCGGCCGGAGCGAGCGTCGACGTGGGCGCGCCTCGGGGGAGGTCGGGGCGCAGGACCGGTCCGTCCGAGCGGAGCACCAGCGGTTCGAGGTGCGGTCCCCGGTACCCGCCGTTGCCATGGCCCACGGGGCCACGCCATCCGTGGAACGCGCCGAAGAGTTGCCCGTCGGGGCCCGCGACGACGGACAGTGCGCCGGGGCCGACCACCGTCGAGCCGGACGAGACCCACGGGTCGTCCGCCGTGGTCTTCGTGCACGGACCGGCCGGGCCGGCGCAGGTGGCGTGCCCGATTGCGTAGTCGGTGCGGTCCCAGTGCCCGCCCGAGTAGAAGAGCGTGTAGCGGCCGGCGTGGTGGACCAACTCGGGCTGTTCGACCAGGGGGCCTTCCCAGCGGGCGTCGACGTCGAGGATCGCGGTCGGCCGTCCCATCAGCCTGGATCCGTCGGGGGACAACGGCTGTGCCCACAGTCGCGAGGCCTGGCCGACGCTGTTCTCGTCGCTCTTCCAGTGGAGCCAGAGCGACCCGTCGACGTCGACGAACGGACTCGCATCGATGCTTCCCCCGAGGTCGGGCTGACACAGCAGCGGCGTCTCGGATTCGTCGACGTAGGGGCCTTCGGGAGCCGACGCCGTGGCATGGCCGATGCACTGCACGCCGAGTTCTGGATCGTGTGCCGAGTAGTAGAGCGCCCACGATCCGTCGGCTTCGATCCGCACCACGCCCGGTGCCCACGTGAATCCGGCGAGCGCCCATCGTCCGACGGTGGGGAGGGCGTCGGTGGCCGTCGACCACGTGGCCAGGTCGGGCGAGCTCCGGTGCGGGACGTTGCCATCGATTCCGTTGGTCCCGAAGAGGTGCCAGAGCCCCGACTCAGGATCCCGTACCAGTTCCGGGTCCGGGACATCGGCCTCGACCACCGGCGGACGGACCACCGGCGAACTGGTGTCGGTGTCGGCGTCCGCCGGCGCGGCGAACGAGACGACCGTGACAGCGACGGCAGTGAGCAACGCAACGATCCGCCGACGCGCTCTCGTCCGCGTTGTCATCGATCGACTCCCACCATGTCGCGCGCCGCCCGAAGCAGAGAACTGCTCGAACCGGTCAATTCAGGCAAGCGTACTGATCTCGTGGCGCGAGTCAGCCCATGACGGTGCGGGCGATCGTCAGTCGAGCAGGTCTCGCAGCGACGCGATGTGGTCGTGGTCGTCGCGTTCGCAGAGCCGGCGGGGATCGAAGTGCACCGACTGCAAGCCGGCGGCTCGGGCGCCCAGGACGTCGTAATGGACGCTGTCGCCCACGTGCATCGTCCGTTCCGGTGCGGTGCCGAGTGCGTCGAGCGCCGGCGCGAAGATCGCCGGGTCCGGCTTGGCGATGCCGATCGCTCCGGAGTCGACGATGGCCGCGACGTCGACGAAGGGGCCCGGGCCGACCTGGCAGACGCCCGCGCCGGCCAGGATCTGGTCGACCGTGCCGTCGGCATTGCTCACGACCGCGAGCGGGATGCCGGCGGCGTCGAGGTCGCGGATCGCAGCCACGGAGTCCACGATCGGTTCGATCCACAGGCCGGACGGGCCGAACAACGACTGGATCGCCTCGACCGCCGTGACGTGGTGGTCGTCCGCGAAGCCGAGGTGATGGCAGAACGCCGGGACGTAGTCGCCGAACGTCTCGGGAGCGGAACGAGCGAGGTCGACTGCATGCATCGCCCGGTAGTGGCCGTCCCAGAAGATTTCACGGTCGACGATGAGGCCTGCGCCCGAGAGCGCCGCGTGCAGACGGTCGTGGCTCGGGACCGTGAACACGCCTCCGACGTCGAGCGTCAGCGCGTCGATGCCATCGAGGCGCCTCATGTCACGACCGGTCGGTGGGCGTGTCCTCGTCGGACTCCATGCGGTCGACCCGGCGACGGGCGACAACGAGGAGGACGGCGAAGAGGATGAGCGGCGCGAGGACGAAGAGGATCTCGTCCCAACCGCCCTGGTGGGCGAACAGACTCATTCGTCGAGGACTCGATCGACCAGCGGGAGCACCCGGAAGCGGAGCTGTTCGGTCAGCGCGACCTGCGTGGTCGTCCGCTCGACCCCGCCCTCGGCGAGCATGCGGCCGATGAGTGCCTGGAGTTCGGCGTTCGTGGGAGCGACCACGCGGCACAACAGATCGCCACCACCGGTGGTGGTGTGGACCTCGAGCACCTCGGGGATGGTCGCGAGATGCGTGACCACCGATTCGAGGGCACCCTGCGCGATCTCCAGCGTGATGAAGGCGAGGACCTCGTAGCCGAGGCGTTGCAGGTCGAGTTCGGGGCCGAACCCGGTGACCACGCCACGTTCGCGGAGCTTGTCGAGGCGTGCCTGGACCGTGCCGCGCGCCACCTCGAGCTGGCGCGCCAGCTCCATCACCCCCGCCCGAGGATTCTCCGCGATCGCCCGCAGGAGTCGGGCGTCCAACACATCGATCTCGGACGTCACCGAAGTGGGTCTATCACAGGGCAGATCGCGACCCGTAGGCCGATGGAGGCAACGATTCGCACGGTTCGGTGCCGACTTGGTGGTGGAGCCCAGCGTCGGTGCTACATTGCCCGACTCCCGGGGCCGTTAGCTCAGTTGGCTAGAGCACCTGCATGACGCGCAGGGGGTCGGGGGTTCGAGTCCCTCACGGCCCACACATAACCGCAGGTCAGAGGCCTGCAGTGTTGTCGTTTTCAGTACTAGCGCTCTCTGGGAGCAACCAGCGGAGAGTTTTCGGATCGTTCTGAAGTAGTTAGTTGTCGTCCCGCTCGGAACCACAGACCGGACATTCAGCGTCTCCGG
>JAPKDO010000383.1 GCA_028822535.1 Acidimicrobiales bacterium | reverse complement strand
GGGGGTCAGAGTTGGGCCATGTAGGTGTCGGCGCCGGGGATGGTGGGCTTGAACGGACCGGCCCACGGCAATCGGCCGGTGTCGGCGATCGACTCGCCCCACCTCCGCCACCTGCGCCATGACCTCTTCTGCCGGAGCGTCGGCGAACCACAGCGTGAGTTGCCGGTTGCGGGTGTTCTTCAGGGTCTTCTGTGACAGCGGCGCGCCCTAGGGCATCGGCGCGGGGTGTGATCGCTCGACGAGTTCCGTGACCCCACCGGCGAGGTCCGGGTCGGGCGGCCTCTCCTTGTCGTTTCGTTCGATCCACGCAGCGACGACGGTCTGGTAGCGGTGTTCGCTCAGGTCGTCCGTCGCCTGGTCCGGAGCGCGAGCCACCAACTCGCGCCGGCGAGCAGGAAGACCGCACCGACGCCGATCACCGACCACGTGGCCGTGTCGGCCGTGGCGACGATGGAAGCCCAGGTGGTCGCGAGGCCGTCGGGCTCGCTCGCACCCAGGCCGAGACGGAATCCGAGCGCCGAGAGGACAACGAGCGCGCCGACCGCCGTCAGTGCGGCCCCGCGGTTGCTCGTCGTCGCGATCAGCACGAGCGCGGCAGCGACCGCTGTGAAGAGCAGTGGCCAGCGCTGACGCTCGGCGAATGAGGCGACGTCGAGCGACGTGTCGTGTTCCGACAGGTCGTGGAGGACGATCTCGAGGTCGACGTCGATCGATCCGAGCGGCCCGATCGCGGCGATCGGCCCGAGCGCGTCATCGACTCGATCGGCGATCCGATCGGCGAGTGATGAGAGGTCGAGTCGGATCCTGGGGCCGTCGACGAGCGCGGTCGAGTCGCCTCGGAGGACGGCGACGGCGTCGTCGTGCGCCGATGCCACTGCGGCGGCCCATGCAGCAGAAGCGATCTCGGACCTCACGATCGCGACGACCGCGGGGCGGACCGCGTCGCGCACCGGGCCGGCGGCAAGGTCTTCGACGGCTCCGGACACGAACGGGATGTCGATCGCGGCGTCGAGCACGGCATCGACGGTGCGATCGGTGATGATCGATGCGACCTCGTCGGCGACCGCGTCGTCATCCAGCAGGTCGCCCATGGCGTCGTTCCATCCGCCTTCGTCGACGATGGTTCCGTGGGCCCAGAACCCGGTGAGCGAGCTGGCGGTCGCGAGGACCAGGAGGACCACCGCCAGCGACCGGACCGGGCTCAGACGTCCTGCTCCTCGTGTGCGGTTGGGCGGTCGATCCCGACGAGGTCGAGTTCGCCGTCGGCTCGGTCTCGGAGGTACAGGACCTTGGCGGCGCCGACGATGGGCGTCGCGACCAGGGCGCCGGGGACGCCGGCCACGGCACCTCCGATCAACGCCGCCAGCATCGTCGTGGGTGGGGTGAGGTCGACGGCCTTCCCGATCACCGCCGGCTGGACGACGTTGTTCTCGATGTTCTGGTACACGAGGAACACCGCAGCCGCGATGAGCGCCACGATCGGCCCCTGGGTGAAGGCGAGCATGACCAGGAAGGAGCCGCCGAGGAAGCCGCCGATCTGCGGGATCAGGTTGGTGAGCGTGGACCACAGTGCAGCGAGCGGCGCCAGCGGGATGCCGAGCGCCAGAGCGAGCGCGAGGACGACGAGTCCGTTGAGGACGGCCACGAAGAGGGACCCGGCGAAGTAGTTGCCGAAGGTGCCGTAGACGACCCGTCCGATCGCGTCGACCTGTTCGACCCGCTCCGGTCGCACGGTGCCACGGAAGCGCTGCACGATCCGCTCGCCGTCGAGCATGACCGCCACAGCCGTGACGAGCACGATCACGGTCGTGAGCAACCCGCCCAACAGGTCCTCGGCGAACCGGGTGATCGCGCGGTCGTCGAGCGTGGAAGGGAGGTTCAGGATGGCTTCCTCGACCCCGGCGGCGGCATCGGCTTCGGCCAGTTGCTCACCGATCACCGGCCACGAGTAGGCGTCCTCGATCGTCTCCGGGAGGAGAAGATCGTCGCCGGGATACCGGATATCACGCCAATAACCGACGCTGTTTCGGCTTTGGTCAGGACGCAATACGAAGCCAACCCCTACCCGCGATGGAACAGCCTTGCGTATTTTGACCCCATCGATTCCGCGGAACAGATTCTTCGGGAGATCGCGCCCAACACACCATGTTTGCCTTCATTGCCAAGCGCGCCTCGGGTTCTGATCGCCGGTTGCGGCACGGGTCGGCAACCTATCCAGGCGGCGATGACCTATCGTGGCGCCTCGATCCTGGCCATCGATCTCAGTCTGGCAAGCCTGGCCTATGCCAAAAGCAAGGCGGTCGCTCTTGGGATCGATGCGATCGAGTTCGGTCGCGCTGATATTCTTGGGCTCAAGCGTTTATCCCGCCGCTTCGATATCATCGAATGCAGCGGTGTCCTCCATCATATGGCTGAGCCCGAGGCTGGCCTTCGGGCACTGTTGGCGGTTCTGGCGCCGGGTGGTCTTTTAAAGATCGCGCTTTACAGTGCTGCGGCCCGGTCCAACATCAACCAACTTAGACGATGGATTACGGAGCAAGGGTTTGCGGCGACTTTGGAAGGGATCCGAGCCTTTCGAGAGAAACTGTCCGCCAGCGGTGACCCCAACGCGGCCGCGATCGTGCGATCGATCGACTACTGCGCCACCTCGGCGATCCGGGATTTGCTGTTCCATGCCCAGGAACAGCAATTCACTATCCCCGGTCTAAAGCGTATACTCGCGGATGCGAATCTTGATTTTCTAGGGTTTCTATTCCGTGACCCCGGTGTGAAGACCCATTACCAGAATTGTTATCCAATTGATGTCGGGTGTACGGATTTGGATCACTGGGCTGATTTCGAAGCCGAAAATCCGCTGACATTCGAATCTATGTACCAGTTTTGGTGTCGCGGGGCGGATTAACCCAAATCAAAGTTGAACAGCGATCTAGGGCCTGTGGACAATTGCCTTACTGCGATGATGGCGGCGGCGAAGAAGAGGTTCGCAGCGTAGTTTGGATCAGTCTTATCATACTCGACGGCGCTACCTAGTATTACCCCAACCTCGCCGCACTACTTCTCTACCAGATAGCGCCATCGATACATTTTTTGTCAAAGGGGGTCTTTTGTTTTTGGTTGAGTTTGGGCGGTATGACCGAGCTCGCGCCCCGTCTCGCCGTTCTGCGCGCCAGATAGCGGCGTAGCTTGCGAGGCCAAACCTTGGGTCGTTAGCTATAGCGATAG
>JAPKDO010000382.1 GCA_028822535.1 Acidimicrobiales bacterium | reverse complement strand
GCACGCGCCCTCGTCGAGGGCGCGTCCGCCCTCTCGCATGGCCACGGCGGCCACGAGCACCGGGAGTTGCAGGTCGATGGCGACGGGCGCGGCCGCCGCGAGCCCCGACGAGTCCCCGTGGTCGGCGAGCGCGACCGCGCTGGAGACGATGTGTACCGGGCGTCCGAGTGATCGCGCCTCGTGATGCGCCGATCGAAGTGACTCGATGTCACCACGGGCATCGGCCAGGGCGATCGCGGCGGTGAGCCGGCTGGAATCATCGCCGAGATCGCTGAATCGCTGGTGGGCGGAGCGGAGAGCGTCCACGCCCGTTCGTCCGGTCTGACGTTCGGCGAGGCCGAGCAACAGTTCGGCGGTTGCTCGCTCGCGGGGGAGGGTCTCGGGGTCGTCGATCGCGAGCGCCAGCGTCTCGATCGCGAGCTGTGGCTGATCGAGGCCGGCACGCGCCCGCGCTGCGATGATGGTCAGCCGTGACTGCTCGGTGGTGGCGCCGAGCTCGCGAAGCGCCTCGCGCGCCGCCTCGACGTCCTCGAGCGCCGGGTGGAACTCGCCGAGCTGGAGCAGCGCCTCGGCTCGGTGGGTGTGGCACTTGGCGATCCACAGCCGGTCGTCGGCCGCTTCGAAGCCCCGCAACGCGCGGTCGAAGAGGAGGCAAGCCTGCCTGGCCCGGCCGAGAGAGTGGAGCTCGATGGCTTGGTTCGCCTCGGCCAGCGCTCGCTCGTGAGGAAGGTCGAGCCGGTCCCAGATCGCCGCGCTCGTCTCCTGGGCTGCCAATGCGTCCTCGTGCCGGCCGGTGAACCCGTATGCCACGCCGAGATTCCCCAGCGTCGCCGCCTCGAGCCAGTCCGTGTCCGGACCGGGTCCCAACGCAGCGAGGCCGGCGAGCATCGATTCTCCCGCTGCGGCGGCCTCCGCGTGGCGGCCGAGGTCGTCGAGCGCGTGCATCGCTCCGAGGCCGGTTCGTACCGCGGAGAGGGACTCACCCGCTTCCCGGAATCCGATTGCGGCGGCATCGATGAGTCCCAGCGCCTCGTCGACGCGGCCGTCTTCGAGCACGACCCGCGCTCGCAGGTAGCGGGCGGTGGCCGCGACGGCGGGCCATGCGCGTGCCTCGGCGATCTCCTCACTGGCGACGAGGATGTCGACCGCCTCGGTGGATGCGTTGGAACGCAGGAGCGCCGCTTGTTCGTCGACGATGGCCCTGAGCTGGGATTCTGTGCATTTCCCCAGGTCAGGAACATTGCCGACGGCCTGGGCTTTCGTGCCGGGATGGTCCTTGCGCGGGTCGAGCACCGTCATCGCAGCGCCCCGTCGTCTCGCAGGTCGAGTGGGACTTCGACGACCAACTCGTCGTTCGTGAGAACGAGCAGGTGGCTGTCTCGGTGCACCGACCCGACCTCGAACCCGCCGAGCTCATCGCCAGCGATGCTGGATGTCGTGCCCGTCGGGCCGTGGCAGATCGCCTCGAACACCGACGGCGAGTCGGCGGGGTCCACGACCTGCCCGCGGATCGTCCGATCCGTGCGATCGGCGACCACGTCGAGATACACCTCGACGCCATCCGCTTCGTAGCGGAGCTGCACGCTCGGGGAGCCGAGGTCGGGGGCGCCGCGTACACCGGCGAGCTGCGCCGTTTCCCGCGAGTCCTCGACCAGGGCCACGGTCACGATGCGTGTCGGCGGCAGCGTGTCGTTGCGTTTGGCGAACGCCCGTCGCAGTCGTTGGCTGACCAGCGGCGGGGGAGGTTCGACCGGCAAGGACCGCGCAGCCGTCCGGAACGACCGCAGCCAGTCGACCAGTCGCCGGGTCTCGGTATCGGCGCTGGCCACGAGCACGGCGATCTCGTCGGAGCGCTCGGGGTCCGTGCGACCCTCGAGCCAGTCGAGGAGAACGCGAGTGTCGAGTTCAGGTCGAGGTCGAGGGTCGGGCACGAGAGCCTGTTCAGGAGACGTCGGTCAGCAGCCCGCGCAGCCGATCGATGCAGCGGGCTCGGGTCGGGCCGATGCTGCCGATCGGCCGTCCGAGACGGATCGCGACCTCGGCGTAGGACGGAGATCGTGGGTCCAGATAGAGCGCTCGCAGCAGCGAACGGCAGGGATCGCCGAGTTCTTGCATGGCTTCGTAGAGCCACAGCGTGTCGATCGCAGCGTCTTGGTGGTCGTGACTGGTCCGTTGCAGGACGGCGTCGGGATCAGCGGGGTCGATCGGCGCCTCGCTGCGCATCCGATCTCGTACTCGCCATGCCGCTCGTCGGGTCACGGTCATCAGCCACCACGCGAGGCGTTCCGGCTCGCGTAGATCGTGCAGCCGGTCGAGCAACACCTCGAAGCTGGCCTGGGTCACGTCGGCAGCGTCGTTCGCCGACAGCCCCTCGTTCCGAGCGATGCCGTACACGAGGCGCTCGTAGCGCTCGACCAACTGGTCCCAGGCGTCGGCATCGCCTCGGCGACACGCCTCGATGAGCCCGCGGACGGAAGATCCGGCCTGTTCGGCGAGCGCAAGGGAGGGGGAGGTGGGAAGGGGCATCGTCGGGAGCGCGTCGACGCTCCGAGACCAGCACCCGCGACGTCGATCGTGACCGAACGGAGCGTACGCACGGCGGTCGCGCCTTCCGCAAGGTGTCGTACGGCCCGTTCTTCTCGATTTTCCGGGTCCCGATGTATTTCTGCACCTGCGTGAGCGCACTGGACCGGGGACGACGCCCGCCGGTGTCGTCGCCCCTACTTTCCGAATCGAGAAGGAACTGATGATGTCCAAGTCGAGAACGCTCCTCGTAGCGTCGATTCTCGCCCCACTGGTGTTCGCCGTCGGGCTCGTCGCCGCGATGGCCGTGCCGTCCGGTGCGGCCGAGAAATGCATCGCCTACGACGTGTCGTACACGAACGGTGCGGAGGATGTCGGCGAGTTCTGTGACGGCAACACGGTCACTCGTGACGATGTCCCGGATCTGAATGCGGTCGAGTTGCACATCTCGTGCTCGGACGATCTGTCGGATCCGGACAAGTCGGATCTGGGTGGATTGACGGCTGCGGAGTGGTCGATCGTGAAGCACGACGGCAAGACCTGCAGCGATGTGGATCCGTCGGGTGATGGCAAGTGCATCGCCTACGACGTGTCGTACACGAACGGCGCTCGGGACGAAGGTGTGCAGTGTGACGGCAAGACGGTCACCCGTGACGATGTCCCGGATCTGAATGCGGTCGAGTTGCACATCTCGTGCTCGGACG
>JAPKDO010000059.1 GCA_028822535.1 Acidimicrobiales bacterium | reverse complement strand
GGACCAGGAGGTCATGGACGTGCACCACATCCTCCTGCGTGTCCGCGACTTCGCTGTCGCCGTCCGAACCACACGCAGCGGCGAGCACGACGGCCGCGAGGAAGACGCTGGCGACGGTCAGTCGCTTCACTGCTCGAATCCCTGTTCCTCTTGTTCGGCGCGGACGAAGGCGATGATGGCGTCGACCTCGTCGTCGGTGAGGCCCTCGACCGGTGGCATGTCACCGAAGTCCCAATGGTGCTGGGCGGCACCGTTGCGGATCGCCGATCGGAACGCCTCGTCGCCGTGGTGGTTCGGCTCGTACACGATCGACAGATGCGACGGGCCCTGGCTGGTGCCTCGCAAGTCGGCGCCGTGACATGACGCGCAATTGGCGCCGTAGAGCGCAGCACCATCGAGATCGTTCGCCGGCGTAGCCGCCGGCTCCGAATCGTCACCGCAGGCGGCAGCCAACAGCACCGACAGGGCGACGAGCGTGAACGACAGGAGGAGACGGCGCACCTCGGCCAACCTAGCTACGACACACTGTCGGAGCGAGGCAGGGAGGGCCTACGACAGGCAGATGTGTTCGAGCAACGTGGCCACGTGGTGCACGAACACCGTCGCCGCCAACGCACCGACCAGCCCCAACATCCCCGTGACAGACGCCGGCAGCGCAGCTCGACCCGCGGGGTGGAGCATGGACTGGACGCGGTAGCCGACGGCGCCGCCGTTGAAGGCCAGGGCGGGTGCGGCGGTGCCGTGGCGATCGGAGGCGAGCGCGGCACGAGCGATGGCGGTGGCGACCAACCGACGGTCACCGTTCACCTCGGCGAGAGCGGCGGCGTCGGCGGCGCGCTCGGTCGCGAGGCGAACCTCCTCGCCGAGTGCACCGAGCCACGGCAGCGTCGCGGTGGCGACTCGGTGCAGGAGCAGATGGACGTCGTGGCGGGCACGGACATGGGCCCGCTCGTGGGCGAACAGCACTCGACGCTCGGCCGGCTCGAGCACCTCGAGCATGCCGGTCGAGACCACGACTCCCCCGCGCCTACCGGAGCGTGCGAACGCGATGGGCTCGGCGTCATCGAGCACGGTCAAGGGTCCGTCGCACTCCACGCGGGTCGACCACTCCCCCGCCAGCGTCGTCCCGATCCGCCACGCCACCACGCCAAGCACGGTCGAGGCGGCCAGGCCGACCGCTACCGGGACCTGGTGGTGGGCAGCGAAGAGCGAGCACGCATCGACAAGCCATCGGCCGACCGGCGTGGCCAGCAGGAATCCGCCGGCGAGCACCGCAGCGGCGATGAGGACGGTCACGGAACCGACGACGGCGACAGAGGTCAGGGTCCACAGCGCCACGCGGGGAGGAAGGCGCCGCCAGGGCACGGCGCGGACGCCGGCCGTGACCATCACGACGCCGACCAGGGGAAGGAAGGTCGTCACCAACACGGGATCAGGCCTCGTCGTCGAGGAGATCGGCGAGCAGTGACCGGTCGCTCTCGTCGAGCTGGGACACGAACGACGCCAGGACCGCTGAGCGGTCGGCGGCCTTGGCGAGCGCGGCGCGCATCCGATCGCTGTGGTGATCGGCAGCGGTCGTGGTCGGCCGGTAGCGGAAAGAGCGGCCCTCGGGCTCGCGACGCAACAGACCCTTGTCCCACAGCCGGGTCACCACCGTCATCACGGTCGTGTACCCGAGGTCGTCGGCCACCCGGTCGTGGACCTCGCGCGGGGTCAGGCCGTCCTCAGCCGACCACAGCGCCTCCATCACCGCCGCCTCGAGCTCACCCATCCCTCGCCGGCTCACGTGTCTCTCCTCGACGGCTCCACGACACTCAGCGTACGGATCTCGACCGCAGAGACGTCGGTCATGGGCGCCGAACCTGACCGTCCGCGTCGAGGCAGCCGGCGGGCGGTGTTGTCGCGTCCGGGCCTCCGGCCGGGCAGGAACCGAGCGTGCCCGACGTTTTGTCCGGCACCTCGACACCGTCGACATCGAGCGCCGGCGGGTCATCCGCCGTGCACCCGGCGAGGGCGAGGGCGGCCACGACCAGGGCGGCCAGCACGGTCTTCATGCATCGACCTCCGCGGGCTCCGCGTCGGTCGTGGCGTTCGCGTCGGCGGGCTTGGACGTCACGAGTACGGCGAGGGAGACCAGGATCATGAACAGGCCGGTCCACTGGCTGCCGGTCAGTCCCAGTCGCACCGCATCGGCGCGGAACCCATCGAGCACGAAGCGACCGAGGCCGTAGAGCAGGCCGGCCGAGCCGATCGCCACACCGACCCGGCTCGTTCGACGTCGCACCGACCACACCACGAGGGCCGCGACCGCTGCCCAGGCGAGGTCGTAGAGCGCGGTGAGGTGCACGACCTCGCCAGCCGGGCAGGGCGATCCGACGGTCTCGCCTACGTCTACGACATCGGGGCACCGGAATCCCAGGGGGGACGTGGTCGCCGTGCCCAGATGGTCGGCGATGATCAGATCGCCGATCCGTCCGACAGCAATGCCCACCAGGAACCACGGTGCCGCGAGATCGAGCAGGACCAGCACGGGCATCCGACGGCGACGCAGTTCCAACACCGCCACCACCAGGGCGGCCGTGAGTCCGCCGAGGAGGCTGGCCCCGCCCTCCCAGACGCGGAGCACCTCGAGGACCGAGTCGAACCGGGACCAGTGGTTGACCACGTACGCCAACCGTGCCCCGATCAGCGCCGCGACCACCGCACGCGTCAGGATCGACGTCACCACCTCCGCGTCGTAGCCGGCACGCCGAACGTCGCGCAGCAGCAACCACGCCCCGACGAGGACGCCCACGCCGGTGAAGATGCCGTGTGGGCTGACCGACAGCGGGCCAAGATCGATCGAGACCAACGGGTCGTACGAGAGTGCCGAGAACACCGAACCTCCAAGACAACGAACTACGACAGAACGTAGTAGGAAGGGCTCTGTGAGACGAGTCGCCCTCACGGCTGCCGCTGTGAGCTCGGCGTGGACGATCGCGCACCGCCGGTCACCTGCAGTGCAGGCATGGGAGCCCTCCGGCCTGCCGATCCGTCGGCGCGGGCCACTCAGCTACCGAACCACCGGCCCCGAAGACGCGGACACCGGAGTCCTCCTGCTCCACGGCCTCGTCGCCACCGGCGACCTCTTCGGCGCCACACCAGAGATGCTCGGCAGACAGCATCGCGTCGTCGTGCCCGACCTCCTCGGCTTCGGACGCTCGCTCGACGAACACCGCACCGACTTCTCCACCGCCGCACACCTCGAGGCCCTCGACGACCTGATCGACCACGAGCTTCGCGGCCGCAAGCTCCGCATCGGAGCGCACTCCATGGGCAGCGCCCTCGCCCTCCGCTGGGCCGCTGCCAACCCCGACCGAGTCGAGCGCGTCGTGTGCATCGGCGCACCGATCTGGCCCGACGCCGACAGCGCCAAGGCTGCGCTCGGAGCGCTTGGCCCGATGGGCAAGTCGCTCGTCCTCGACGACCGCCTCGCCCGAGCAGTGTGCTCGTTCAACTGCAGGCACCGAACCCTTGCCGGCCTGCTCTCCGCCGCAGCCGCACCGCGATGGCCCATCCCCGTCGCCCGCCAAGCCAGCCTCCACACCTGGCCCGCCTACATCACCGCGCTCGAGGACCAGATCATCAACTGCCCATGGAACGAACTGCTCGACACGCTCGCCGAACAGGAAGTGCCCGTGCGTCTCATCAAAGGAGACCGAGACACGATCGGCGATCCTGACCTACTCAACGAGATCGCCACACGGGCAGGTGTCGACGTCAGCATCGTCGCCGGAGATCACACGTTGCCGGCAGCAGATCCGAATCTGCTCGCCGACCACTTGTCCTGAACCCTGGACAGAGTCACCGGATCTGGTGCACCTCCGCATCCTGGGCTGGCGACCAGTTCGACGTCCGAGCCGCCCGGAACACATCGTCGAGCCGTTCTGTCAGGGCCTCGTTCAGCGCGGGGAACAGGTGCCCATAGACGTCCATCGTCACCGTGATCGACGAGTGACCAAGTCGCTCCTGAATGACCTTGGGGTGCGCGCCGAGCTCGATGAGCAGCGAGACCGAAGTGTGGCGGAGATCGTGCACGCGTAAGCGTTCGGGAAGCCCGGCTTGCTCGATGGCCGGCCGGAGATAGCGCCGGAGCAGTGCGTCTCTGCGCAACAGGCCACCCTGAGGCGCGGTGAAGAGAAACGCGTCCGAGTTCACTGCCCCCCCCCTTCCTTCGCCGCCCGAGCAGCGAGGTACTCGCCGAGGTCCTCGCACACCGACCGCGGGAGGCCGACGGTGCGCCGTGCGTAGCTCTTCGTCGGACCGATCTCCGTCTTGCCGGCGACGACGGTTACCGCTTCGGCCACCTCGACGGTGCCCTTCAGCAGGTTGAGTCGTCCGATCCGGATCCCACACAACTCGCTCGGACGGAGACCGGTGGCGGCAGCGAAACGTACGAGGTGGTTGTAGGGCTTCCGGGTCACTCTTGCCAGAGCCTCGACCTGCTCGGCCGATAGGAAGATCGGCTCGGCCTGCTGCGCCCGCGGGAGCTTGATGTTGTCGCACGGGTTCGCCTTGATCGCCCCCGACTCTCGGGCCAACTCCAACACCTGCCGGAAGACCAGCCGGATCTTCTGGATGCTCTTCGGCGCGAGGCCCGCAGCCTGTTTCTCGGCCATGAACCGACGAACGTCGACCGGTTCGATCTGCGCGACGGGGTACTTCTCGAACTCCGGGCGTATGTGTGTGCGGAGCGCTCCTTCGTAGTCGCGCCTGGTGACGTTTCGGAGGTGGATGATCGTGCCGAGGTACTCGTCGGCCCACGTGCCGAACGTCGCCCGAGCGAGACGCGGGTCGACCCAGTCGCCTCGGCGGAGATCGACTTCCATGTCGTTCGCCCAGCGGCGCGCCTCGGTCTTCGTATCGAAGGAGCGGGCGTGCATCTTGCCCTTGCGATCCCGGTAGCGAGCCTCCCATTGGCCGCTCGGCTTCTGCCTGAAGGAGGCCACCGCTACTGCGCCCGGATGCCGTCGCTAAGAACGGACGCGTGCTCGACGGAGCGTTCGACGACGGCTGCGACGGCCGCCACATCACCGACGAGGAGGTAGGGAGGATCACCGACGAAGTGCATCTCCAGGCGGTTCTGCGAGTGCGCGATGTTCGTGATCGCCGAGTACCAGACCGACCACCACGATCCTTCGTGCAAGACGAGCAGCCGCTCAGGAGTCGCGATGACCTCGATCGGTCCGAGGTCACGCCACTGAGCCGCCGAGGCTCGTTCGGCGGCCCTTCTCGCCCGGCGGTTGCCGCACAGGGAAGCGAGACCGCTCAAGGCAAACGAGACCGGTCCGCCGAAGAGGAGCGTCCGATGCTCGTAGGCGACTTCCGCAGGCTGGAAACGCCAGCCGCTAACGAGCGCGCTCGCGAGTGGGAGGTCGTCGAGCACGCCCGCTCGACGGAGGCGGGACGTGGCGGCTTGGCGATGGTCGGCGCAGGTCTTGCGACGACTCGATCGGTGGTGGGGGCGGGCGGAGTGCATGGGTATCCCTCCGATTTCTCAGGAGGGAGCCGTGTCGCAAGCTCCGAGCGCGGCCTCAGCCGATACCGAAATGGTACATCGTCGCCGTGACATGGTCGAGGGGTCCGTCCTCAGCGGTGGAGAGGCTCGGGGCTCTCCTGAACCCAATCCTCGACCGCCTCTGACGTCGGTTCAATCGAGCGCCGCCGGAGCGCGTCCGGAGCCTGGCCGTAGAGATGCTGGCCGTTGTCGTCCTCCATGGTTGCCTCGCCGAGGCTCACCAGCGCGTCCAGCCAGGCGCCGACCGCCGGATGCTCGCGAGCCGCCGAGGTCAGGTCGTAGTCGCTCGTCTCCGGCTGCCAGGTCGGCGTGTTGGTCGTCATGGGTGGGCGGAGTTCGTGGCGCACGATGAGGCTCCGTTTCCGTTCCTTGATCGGGAAGCGTGTCGAACAGCGACAGTTGCCCGTCGTTCGGGACGCTCCGACCCGTCACAACGGTTTCTCGCCTGGTCGACGTGCGACGCGCTGGCTCAGCGCGTCGGGTGGTCGAGGAACTCGACGGCTGCAGCGATGACCAAGTGACGTGAGCACTTGGCACCGTCGGGTGCGGTCCAGGACTCCCGCTCGAGACGACCGTGCACTGCGACGAGGCGGCCGGTCGAGAGGTGCGAGGAGCAGGTTTCGGCGAGGCGACCGAACGTCTCGACCTCAACGAAGACCGCTCCTGCGCCGCTTCGACGATCGACCGCCAAGCGGAGCCGGCACGCCGTGCCGTTCGGCAGTGAGCGAGGCCGGGGCTCAGCCGCGAGGTTCCCTACGAGTGTCACCGAGTTCATCGCGACCCCCTTCACCGGCCTCGCTGGAGCACACGCGCCGGAGCCGGCCGTTGTTGCATTCGTTCGAGTGCGTCGCGAGTGAGGAGGAGCCGATCTCGGACCCACATGCGGGCGCCATCGGTCTCGTGGGATCGCGTCCAGCCCGCGCCCGGGAGCGCCTGCTCGACCTTGGGAGATGGGCCACCGCGGACGATCAGGACGTCGTGGCGACGTGGGTGGTAGACGACTTCCTTCGGGATGCCGTCCCATCGCCCGATGGGCTCTGCGACCCATCCCGGCGGACACGGTCGGCCGCTCGCGCCTTCCGGCAATGCCGGACGTAGAAATGGGTCAGTCGGTCGTTGCATCCACGGTTACCTCCGCGACAGTCGACGCCGGTTGTGCGTCGGACTCGGGTACGGGAATCTCCGCTCGTCGTCGAAGCGTGCGTTCCCGGTAGTACGGCCGGGTTCTCACGTGCGCCGGCGGCAAGGTGCCGTGAACCAGGAGCGCGTCTCCAGGGAGCATCTGACGCAGCACGTGCGGGGCCGCGAGTGGCGACCGGGACGTACCGATCTGGCGGGACCCGCGACCCCCGTGGAGATCGTCGGTTCGCGACAGCGTCTCCACCTCCTCGTCGCCGAGTACGCCAGCGACGTAGCGCATCGAGTCCGGGTCGGACAGCCCGGCGTAGAACAGCTTGGAGAGGTGGTTGCTGAGGATCGTGCCGGTCTGACGTCCGTACGTCGACTCGATCTGCGCGAGGGACTGCCAGACCGTGACGAGGAGGACCCCTAATCCGGCGAGGGTCGATGCGTACTCGGGCATCGACCGCAAGGGCGTGTTTCCTGCTTCATCGATCACCACGAGCAGCGGAGGGTCGAGTGGTCGTCCGGTCTGGGCGACCCGCAGGTAGGCCTGCTTGATGATGTCGTTCAGGAATCCGCCGAAGGCCGGGGCGAGGCGTACCTGATCCTCGATGGGAGCGCAGAGGTAGAGGGAGTTGGCGCCAGCGAGCAGCCAGTCGAGATCGACACTCGTCCCGCGTGAGGAGTTCGCCATGCCCGGCTCGGCCCAGGGCCACACGACGGTCCGCGCGGTCGAGTACACGCTGGCTCGCGTTCGCTCGTCGTCGTCCCAGAGCGAGAGCAGGGAGCGGGTGGCCTCGCCAGCCGCGACCTGTTCTTCGGGGGTGCCGGCGAGCATGACCTGGTCGAGCGCGGCCTTGACCTCTCCCGACCCCCAGCTTCCCGGGCGATCCTGGGTGAGCACCCACTCTGCGACGACGCCCATGTCCCGTCCGGTGTGGTGGGCTGCGAGGAGGAGCGATGCCAGGAGCATCTCGGCCTGCGCCATCCAGAAGTCGACACCACCGTCGACGTTGGCCCCCTTGGGCGCTGCCTCGACGAGCGCTCGGGCCGCTCGCTGCGCGCCAAGCGTCGTTCCAGTCTGCCGCAGAGGTGACCACACGGCGGTGCCGAGACCAGTGGATTGGGTCGGGTCGAAGATGGCGACCTCGCCACGGGTCGCTCGGTGGCCGGCCGTCACCCGGAGGAGGTCGTCCTTCACCGACGACAGGACGGCCGGACCATCCCACTCGAGGACGCCCGAGACCACGGCGGTGGTCTTCCCCGACCGACTGGGCCCGACGAGCGCGATCGCGCCGCGGTCTCCGGCACGAGGATCGGGGCGGCGAATCCGACGTCCGGTGTCCCGGCTGTCGCGGTGCTCACTCGCCAGGAAGTGACGTCCTACACGACCCAAGATGAACCGGCCCGGCTCCGGACCACCGACGATCAGCGGCTTGAGGTCTCGAGGCCGTGCGAACCGGGCGCGGGCGTCGACGCCGAGGGGGCGGCGAGAAGCCGTTCCGACCCGGGATCGACCCCAGAGGTGCAGGCCGGCGGCGACCACCACAAGCACCGCCAGCCCGCAGAACGCGGTGCAGGCCCAGTAGAGGGCGGGGTGGACCTCGATGAGGCCAGCGCCGTCCGGCCAGGCGGCGACTGGATCTCCCGCCCCGCCGACCAGGAGCGGTATGGCTCGAAGACCGTCGTCCAGGCCCGCGTTCAGCGCTGCGCCGGAGAGGGCGGCGGCAAGAGCTGCGCCGCACCACACCACACCACCGGCCAGCAGGGCCAGACCGCCGAGAGCGACGACCACGAGCTCTCCCCCGGACAGGGATCCGCGTTCCATGCCCTACTAGGCCTTTCTGCCGCATGGAACCTCATGGCCTCGCGCCGGATTTCCTGTTGCCGACGTGGGGGTCAGATGGGTCTTGGATGGACCGTAAGGTCGACGGCGATGTCGGTCGCTCGCTCCCTGCTGTTGTTCGCGCTCGCTGCGTTGGCGGAGATCGGCGGCGCGTGGCTGGTGTGGCAGGGCGTTCGTGAGCAGCGCGGCGTTGCCTTCATTGGCGCCGGTGTCGCTGCTCTCGGCGCGTATGGGTTCGTGGCGACGTTGCAGGACGACCCGAACTTCGGCCGGATCCTGGCCGCGTACGGCGGGATCTTCGTGGCCGGGTCTCTCGGTTGGGGGATGGTGGTCGACGGGTTCCGGCCCGACCGCTTCGACCTCGTCGGCGCAGGCCTGTGCCTGCTCGGGGTCGCGGTGATCATGTACGCCCCGAGGTGACCCCCTTGACCTTCGAGTCGGGTCGAAGGTTTACGGTGCGGGTCATGGAGACGTACACGATCGGTCAGGTCGCGGGACGCAGCGGCTTTCCGGCCTCGACACTTCGCTTCTACGAGCAGCACGGCTTGCTCGAGCCGGTCGGGCGCACCGATGCCGGCTACCGGCTCTACGACGACCGTTCGCTGGTCCGGCTGGGCTTCATCGGCCGGGCCAAGCAGCTCGGATGTTCCCTCGAGGAGATCGCCGCCCTTTCCGAGCTGTGGGAGGCCGACGACTGCGGCCCGGTGCAGGCCCGTCTCCACGAGCTCGTCACCGCCCGGATCGACGACGCGCAGCGGCACAGCGCGGAGTTGGTTGCGTTCACGGCGCAGCTGCAGACCGCGGCGGCGAACCTCGGCGGCACACCGGTCGACGGGCCGTGCGGCGAGAAGTGTGCCTGCCTGACCGACACGGGCGGGGCCGGCGAGTCCGGGTCGGTCCCGGTGGTGTTGGGCACCCGCGGCGATCCGGCGATCGCTTGCACCCTGCCGGTGGGTGAGATTGACGGCCGCGTGGAGGACTGGCAGGCGGTCCTCGACCATGTCAGAGGTCGGGAACAGATGGCCGACGGCGGGTTGCGGTTGTCGCTCGATGAGGATGCACCGCTCGGTGAACTGGCGCGGCTGGCGGTTGCGGAGCAGGGATGTTGCGCGTTCTTCTCTTTCGCGATCACCGTCGACGGCCGCGGCGTGGCGCTCGAGGTTCGAGCACCCGATGACGCCGCTGACCTCGTCGCTGCGGTGTTCGGAGTTGCAGCGTGAGCCGCCGGAGCTTGTTCGGCTTCGCGGCGGCGGCCTGCGTGGCCTGCTGCGCGGTCCCGTTCCTCGCCGCCATCGGCAGCATCGCCGCGTTGGGGGCGATCGGCACGAGCGCCTTCGGTGTCGCCGCCGCCGCCGTCGCGGCGTTGGCCATCGTGGTTTTGGTCATCGTCCGGTCGCGCAGGAAGGTACGAGCGCAGCCGAAATCGCAACCGGTCGAGCTGGGAGTGACGCGGCGATGAGCGGCCCAACGACCGGGTCGGTCAGGCCGTCCAGGCGATGCACGGTGGTCGGACCGCGGCGCAGCGTGGCATGCCGCATTCGTCGCTGAGGCCGAGCCGGGCTGTGAGTGTGCCCGACGCCGTCGCGCGGTCGATCACGTCGGGATCGATGGCGTCGAGCATGAGCTTGGCCCGGCGAAACATGTGGAAGTCGCCGTCGTCGCCGGGGTTGCCCCAGGTGAGGTAAACGAAGCGGCTTCCGGGGCGGCCCTGCACGGCCGGGCCCTTGAAGTCGACCGTGCCGTCTCGGTCGACGATCTCGATCTCGGTGGTGAACGTGGCCGTGGCGGCGTCGGCGGGAACGATCTGCTCGGGGTCGCGTCGGATCTGGATGCCGACGTGGACGTTGGTGTAGCCGTCCCCGCAGTCACGTCCTGGGAGGTCGGTTCCGGTGATGCGTAGCTCCACTGCGACAGTGTCACTCAACCGGCGCCGTGTCGCTGCTCGATCGCTCTGGGCCGACGCGGCCGCGTCGTTGGTCGATCAGCCAGGCGACGCCGACCACGACAAGGAGGGTGGTGGCGCTGATCACACCGAACCTGCCGAGCGATGCCAGCGCAACGCCTCCGAGGGCGACGGCAGCGATCGCGGTGCCGACGCAGCACGCGAGGCCGGCCAGTGCGGCGAGTGGAGCGAGCCGACGCTCACGCATCGAGCGCGGTCTCGAGCTGTTCGATCGTCGGCGATCCGGCTGGTCCGTCCGGCGTCTGAAACATGCGGCACGACAAACCGAAGGGCTCGTCACCCCGGGCGAAGGGATCGCGGCCGTCGACGAGGATGGTCGGTGATCCGCGGAAGCGCGACCGTTCGGCTTCCTCGGGCGTGGTGACGAGTCGGCGCTCGACTTCGAGCCCACGAGCCGTTGCGATCTCTTGGAGTCGTTCATCAGCGGTGTTCCAGTTGGGGCAGTCGTTGAAGTACAGCAACTCGATGCGCATGGCGGGTTCCGTGGTGGTGGCGGGGCGGGTTCGTACCGGTACCGTAAGGCTTCCAGTCAACTGGAAGGTCAAGGGGTGGACGCCATGAGGATCGGGGAGCTCGCCGAACACACCTCTGTTCCGACCAAGACCATCCGTTTCTGGGAGAGTGAGGGCCTGCTGCCCGAGCCGGAGCGGACCGCGTCTGGGTATCGGAACTACGACGACACCGTCGTGGACCGGATCGGGTTCATCCGCCAGGCCCAGACCGCCGGGCTCACTCTCACGCAGATTCGACAGATCCTCGACGTCGCGGATGACGGCAATCCGCCGTGTGAACACGTCGCCGTCGCGGTCGCCGACCGCCTCGCCGAGGTCGATGCCCGCATCAAGGAACTCCAGGCCATGCGCCGGCACCTTCGCTCGCTCGCCGAGCGCGCCGGCGCCCAGGACCCCGCTGATTGCGAGGGCTACTGCTCGATCATCACCGGCGCGTCGTCGATGAGCGAAGTCGCAGCGGGTAGGGGTGGCGCATGAGTGACTACGACCTGATCGTGATCGGTGCCGGCATGGCCGGCGTCAACGCTGCCAACAAGTGCGGAGCTGCGGGCTGGCGCGTGGCCATCGTCGACGAACTCCCCTACGGCGGCACCTGCGCGCTGCGGGGCTGCGACCCCAAGAAGATCCTGCGTCGCGGGGCCGAGATCATCGACGCTGTTCGCCTGTTTGACGGCAAGGGCATCGACCCCGGCGACGTAGCCATCAACTGGTCCGACCTGATGGCCCACAAGCGCGGCTTCACCGACCCCGTCCCCGACAACATGGAACGCGGACTCGCCGGCAACGGTGTTGACACCGTCCACGGCACGGCCACCTTCACCAGTCCCACCACCCTTGCCGTCGACGGTAAAGCGACATCCGCCGACCGGTACTTGATCGCCGCCGGCGCCCGACCCCGCCCGCTCGACTTCCCCGGCTCCGAGTACCTCGTCGACAGCACCGACTTCCTCGAACTCGAGACACTCCCGTCGCGGATCCTGTTCGTCGGCGGCGGGTTCGTCAGCTTCGAGTTCGCCCACATCGCTGCTCGCGCCGGCGCCACCGTCACCGTCGTCGACCGGGGAGGACGGCCACTGAAGGGCTTCGACCCCGACCTCGTCGACCAACTCGTCGACCGCAGCCAACACACCGGCATCGACGTGCGCACCCACACCGCCATCTCCTCGGTGAGGAAGTCATCATCCGGCTACGGCGTCACCCTTGACCGCGACGGCACCGAAGAACACCTGGAAGTCGACCTCGTCGTCCACGGCGCGGGCCGGGTCCCCGCCCTCGAGCGCCTCGACCTCGACACCGCCAACGTCGACGTCGGCCCACGCGGGATCGCCGTCGAACCGCACCTGCAGTCAACCAGCAACCCGGCGGTCTGGGCTGCCGGGGACAGTGCCGACACCCCCGGCATGCCGCTCACTCCGGTCGCCGTGTTCGAAGGCAAGGTCGCCGCCTCCAACATGCTCGACGACGAGACCACCGCACCCGACTACGACGGCGTCGTCACCGTCGTCTACACCATCCCCGAACTCGCACGCGTCGGCATGCTCGAAGACGACGCCCGCCGAGCTGGCATCGACCTCGACGTCCGCCGCAGCGACACCAGCGACTGGTTCTCCAACTACCGCGTCGGCGAAAGCACCGCCGCCGCCAAGATCCTCATCGACCGTGACAACGACACCATCGTCGGCGCTCACATGCTCGGGCCCGAATACGGCGAACTCATCAACTTCTGTGCCCTCGCCATCAAGCTCGGCCTCACCACCCGCCAGCTCAAGTCGATGACCGCCAGCTACCCCAGCGTCACCTCAGATCTCGGCTCCATGCTCTAGGCGCGCCCTCGAGTCCCGATCATCGGCTGATCGTGAGGATGCGGCGGGCGCCGTTGGCCACGACCGCGAAGATGACGGCGCCGGCGACGAGGTCGGGGATCGCGGAGTCCGTGACGGCAACGCCGATCGCAGCTGCGATCACGAGGCCGTTGACCTTGATGTCGTTGGCAGTGAATATCCAGCTCGCCTGCAAGTGCGCTTCGCCACTGCGGACTCGGTGCAGGATGACCAATGTCGCGATGTTGCCGGCGAGTGCCAACGCGGAGAGCACGATCATCGAGGTGGGGTCGGGCAGCTCGGTCTCGACGAGGAAGCGTCGAAGCACTTCGATCAGGCCGACGGTGGCGAGCCCGACCTGGAGGTAGCCACTCATCCGGGCGAGTCGCTTCTTTCGAGCGGCAGCTGTGCCCACAGCGGCGAGGCTCAGCGCGTAGACACTCGCGTCGGCGCCCATGTCGAGGGCATCGGCGATCAGACCCATCGAGCGGCTGATCAATCCGACGGTCAACTCGCCGACGAAGAACCCGGCGTTGATCACCAGCGCCACGATCAGGGAGTTGCGTTCCCGTCGGCTGTCGGCGGCTGGTCCGATCTCGGTCCCGTCGTCGTCGACGTGTTCGGCACCGAGGCCGAGGGACTGCAGGGCGGCGTCGATGTCTGCGGTAGCTGTCGCGTGTTCGACCATGACCTGACGGCCGTCGAGATCGACGTCGACCCGTTCGACGGCAGCGACGTCGGCCAGGGCCATCCGGACGAGCTGTTCTTCGGCCGAGCAGTCCATGCCGGCGACGTGGAATCGGCTGACGGTCATCTCGGCCTCACGATTCGGTGGACCGGTAGTTCGGGCACAGGTCGATCTGGTGGCCGGTTCTGGCGAGCAGCCGCTCCGCCGCTCGCAGCACGTCGACGACATCGCCGTGGGCGATGCGGTAGCGCACCTCTCGACCGATGCGCTCATCGACCACGAGCCCGCAGTCCTTCAAGCATCGGAGATGACCAGAGATGTTGGACTGCGTCCCACCCACGGCCTCGACGATCTCGGTCACACGCTGCTCACCGCCAACCAGCGAGGTGAGGATCGCCAGTCGCGTCTGGTCGCCGAAACCGCAGAACAGCTTCGCCGTGGTGGCGATCGCCGTGGGATTCTCGATTGCTGCGGCCATCTCCTCACGATACATCGGTCTTGACCGATGTATTCGAGCGGTGCCGTGGACGTTCGGGAAGGAACCGTGGTCGGAGGTTCGGCCCTGCGTGCGCGTTCCATGGGGACTCCCGAAGCAGGATCTGTCAGATCGGCCTCGGACAAGGACATCAGCGATGCAGCGCGAGGTCGAGTGGGGCGAGGACATCCCGCACGCGTTCGTCGAGGATTCGGGCCCAGTCATCACCCGCTCCGGCGCGCCACTCGTTGAGATCAGCGAAACCCGAGTCTGGTCGTAGCCTCGTAGCTCGCCGGCCCTTCTCGGAGAGGAGGCTCGCCAGTCGGGCAGCGCCCGATTCACCAGCATCGTCTGCATCCAACGCAAGGACGATGGCCCGGCCGGCGGTCCTTGCGACTTGGTCCGCGACCCGATCGTCGGCAATTGACGAGCCGAGGAGCGCTACCGCGTCGAAGCCGGCGTCGACCGCTGTCAGGGCGTCGATGACCCCTTCGCACACGATGAGCGCCCTTGCCGGCCCGGCGTTGCGATGGCGGCTGATCCGCGGGTTCGGCGCAGCCTTCGACGAGCAGTTGAGGTAGCGGGGTCCGCTGACCTCACCGAGACGCCGTGTCTGTGTGAAGACGGCTCGATGGTCGTCGTCGAGCACGGGTAGTACGACACCAGCCGATCGAGGCACGCCAACAGGACGACCGAGGCGTCGAGCGCCGGGGTCGAAGCCGACTCGATTCGCTCGGAGCACCTGTTCCGACAGGCAGCGTGTCTCGGTCAGCCATCGCCGGGGGCCGCCGCCCACCCGACTCCAGAGGATCTGCTCGCACGCGGCGACGTAATCGTCGATCGCCGGGTTGGGCTCGAGTCGAGGCGGATCGTTCCGACGACGGGCCGGACGGGAGCTCGCCGGTCGTTCGATCGGGGCCGTGCGGGTGCGCTGTCCGAGCCATTCCATGGCGTGTCTGACATCGAGGCCGTGGGCGTGCATGACGAGATCGATGGCGCTGCCGCTGGCCCCGCAACCGTGGCACCGCCATCGCTGCTCACCCCATCGTGTGACGAAGATCGAGAGTGGGGGCGTCTGGCCTGTCTGCGCGTGCGTCGGGATCGGACAGGCCCACGTCGGTGACCGATCGCTGCCGTGTCGGCCACCGAGGAGCTCGTCGGCGAGCTCCGGAAGCTCGACACCGGCGAGAAGCTCATCCCGGTCGTACCGTGTCACGCCGCCGCTACCTCAGACACGGGTTCACTGGCATCGTCTGGCGGGGCCGGACGTTCGGACATGCGGTCGTCGGTGTCGACGAGCTTCTCCTCGGCGCGCCCGATGACGTGATGGACGACGGCTGTCCGGCCGCCTACCTTCCAAAGCGCTCGGCCTCGAGTCAGCTGGGCGACGATCTGGCGCTCGGGATCCGAGAGTCCGAACGCTCGCTCGGCTGCGTCGAGCTCGTCTGGCGCTTGGCGAAGAAGGATCTTGGTCGCAGAGTCAGCGAGAAGCCCTGAGGCAATCTTCGCTGTCGATGTCCCGTCATCGGCCTGGGCACCGAGGTCGCTCGGTCGGTGAGCGATGCAGATGTTGGCGACGCCGTAGGTGCGTCCGAGCTTGAAGCAACTCTGAAGGTACGCGGCGGTGTGTCGGTTGGCGAGGAGCGCCCATGCTTCGTCCAGGATCTGCACGCGTTGCGGTCCCGGGACTGTCATCAGCTGGGAGAGCCAGCCGGCGGCGGCGACCATCACGAGCGGCAGCGCATCCGAGTCGATCGGGACCGCCGAGAGATCCAACACGAGTCCAGGCCCGGACCAGTCGACTGTGACCGTGGAAGCGCCGTCGAACATGCCTCGCAGCGATCGGGAGAGGAGCTTGTCCATCCCGTGCAGCACGGCTGCGAGCTCGGCCGTGGCGTCGGCAGCAGAGCACCGGATGCGACCGAGCAGGCGATCGTCGGGTGCGGTGAGAAGTCGAGCGACGTCGGTGAGGTCGGGCTGGCCACCGTCGGTACTCGATGCCGCGGCGGTCACGTGCTCGACGGCGGCGAACAACCCCGCGTCCTCGACCTGCGTGAGTGGGCGGCCCAGCACGGTGGCGACCAGTGCGCTCA
>JAPKDO010000058.1 GCA_028822535.1 Acidimicrobiales bacterium | reverse complement strand
TCTCACCCTGCTCGAGATGGTCATCGACCTCATCGCCTTCGTGAACTCGATCGAGTCGTTCGACGGCAGCATCTACATCCCACTCACGAACCTCGAGGACGAGAACGTCTCGCTCGACGGTGATCTGCTGCGCAAGGGCAAGCTCGCGCAGTCGCAGGCGACCAAGGCCTACGAGGGTGGTCTGACGCAGTTCAAGTCCGACCTGAAGGCGGACGTGAACGCCGAGGTCGGCGACCAAGGCTCCGCCAAGGCGCAGGGTGGCACGCTGCAGATCAGCGGCCTCGACTCGGTCGGCGTCAGCTTTCCGTTCCTCGAACGCCCCGAGAGTCTCGCTGGTCTCCTCTTCGGTCAACATGTGACGCTGGTCCAGTGGGAGCCGCCGCCGCTCATCCTCAAGTTCTGCTACTCACAGAAGTTCGGGCCCATCTGGTCGGTCCCGCCGGTCTTCGTCGAGTTCGGGGGCTGTGTCCAACTCAAGGGCGAGTTCGGGATCGGGTACAACACCAAGGGGTTCGAACGGGCCATCTGGGCCGATGACGCCGATGTCAGCGGCCTGCTCCAGGGGTTGTTCCTCATCGACCGCCACCCGCTCGACGGCGGCTCCGACACCAACGAACTCGAGTTCCGCGGTGAGATCTTCGTCAACGCCCAGGTGAGTGTGCTCGTGTTCTCGGCGGGCGCCGAAGGCAAGCTCTACCTGACGATCGGGATCGACCTGCAGGACCCGAACAACGACGGCATCACCGAGTATTCCGAGGCGGCGGAGATCATCCGGACGCAGGGCAGCGTGCTGTGCCTGTTCAATCTGAACGGTGCCCTGGGCCTGGAGTTCTCGGTGTTCGCGGAGATCGACCTTTTCTTCTGGTCACAGCGATGGACAAAGGTCCTCGCCGACATCGTGTTGTTCGAGTTCAAGATCGAGTGTGATCCGCTCGAGGAACCCGAACTCGCGCGCGGTGACGGCTCGATCCTGTATCTGAACATCGGGGCCGATGCCCGCTTCCGCGATGCGGACGATGCCGGACCGGACGACTCGATCGGCTTCGACGTGGTGGACGAGGTGTGGACCGTCACCCGTACCGAGACCGGCGTGCGGGTGCGCGCTCTCGGGTTCAGTCAGGACTACCCCGGAAACTGGTCGAAGGTGGTCGTGACCGACGCCGGTGCCGGAGAGGACAAGATCTCCTTCGTCGACGGCCAGCTCGGGGGCGAAGATCCCGCCGACTGTGCCGACGCCGTCGACAGCGACGGTGATGATGTGGTCAACGACGGTTGCCCGACGTTCGAGCTGCCGGAGAACGCCCCGTCGAACGGTGGCGAGCCAGCGTTCTGCGAGGACGCGCTGGATCAGGACAGCGATGGGTTCGTGAACGATGGGTGCCCGATCGCGGGAGACATCGTGCTCCTTCCCTTCGACATCGAGGTCGAGGCTCACGGTGGCGCCGACGACGACGTGATCACGGGGGGCGTGGCCGGCGGGACCCTGACTGGTTCGGGCGGAAGTGACACGCTGCTCGCTCGGTACAGCAACGATCTGATCGGCGGGCAGCTGGAGACCGACTTCCTGTGGACGATCACCGGCGGGGCCGGCAACGACTCGATCACCGGCTCGCCCGGCAACGACGACCTCGACGGCGGCGCCGGTGACGATGACATCGACGCCGGTCCAGGTGCCGACGATGTCATTGGCGGCCCTGGCGCCGACTCGATCGACGGCGGTCGCGATGTGCCAGCGAACCCCTCGGCCGGCCTGGACGTCGATCTGCCCGACGGCAACGACGTGATCTACGGCGACGGCTCGACACCCGCGGGAACCGACGGCCGTGACACCATCGATGCCGGCCCGGGCGACGATGTGGTGCGCGCAGGCGGCGCGGGCGACCGGGTGACCGGTGGCTACGGAGACGACGACATCTTCGGTGGCGACGAGGCCGATGACGGATGCGCGGGCGATGTCGACGATCGGCTGATCGGTGGTCCGGGCGCTGACGAGATCTTCGCCGAGGCAGGTGACGACATCGTCGTGGGCGGCAGCACCATCGCCGGCGAACCCGACTCGGGCGACACCGAACTCGACGGCGGCTCCGGCTGCGACGTCGTCCTCGGCGACAACGCCGTGTTCGCCAGCGACACCAACCAGCGAGCCTTCACTCTCCTCGATCCGGGGATCGGCGGGGGCGAGATCCTCATCGATGGGGGTCCGGGCGACGACATCATCCGCGGTCAGGTCGGCGACGACACGATCTCCGGTGACACCGGTACCGACACCGAAGGGTCCGACGGAGCCGACCAGATCTGGGGCGACGCGGGTTCCGACGACATCTGGGGCAACGGCGGAGGCGATCGCATCTTCGGTGACGGTGGCCCGTCCCATCCCCAGTTCCCCGATGGTGCCGACCAGATCGCCGGTGGTGGCGGCAACGACGTCATCAGCGGTGAGGGCGGCGTCGACGTGATCCTCGGTGATGACGGCACCTTCGAGCCCGTGGCATTCGTGGCCGGCTCGCACGGCGTCGACACCATCCACGGGGATGCTGACGACGATCGCATCTACGGACAGGGCTCCGGCGATGTCCTCTTCGGTGATGGTGGCGCCGACGAGATCCACGGTGACACCGACACCGCCGAGAGCGGTGAAGACGGCAACGACGTCGTCCGCGGCGGCACCGGCGACGACCTCGTCTTCGGTGGCGACGGCGCGGACCGGCTGTGGGGCGATTCCGGCGATGACGAGATGGCGGGCGGCTCACAGACCGCCGGGAACGACGACGCCGGAACGGTGGGCACCCACAGCGACTACTACGCCGGGGTCCTCGGCTCGCCGGTCGGCGACCGGATCTTCGGTGGGTCCGGCGACGACGTCGTGGCCGGCGACAACGCCGTCTACGCCAGCATCACGCTTCTCGACGAGTCGACGATCGGCCAGGGTGACCTGATCTACGGCAACCTCGGCAACGACACCATCTTCGGTGAGAACGGCGTGGACTTCCTCTACGCCAACGCCGGCAACGACCATGTGGAAGGCGGCGCAGACGGCGACGTCATCTACGGCCACGCGGATCAAGACGACCTCATCGGCGGAACGACCGAAGCCGCTGACGGTCTCGGCGCCGGCATCAACGGGCAGCAGCCCGATGGCGACGACCACGTGTTCGGTGGTAGCGGCACCGACGTCCTCCTCGGCGACAACGGCGAGGTGGTCAAGTCGGGCGGCACCGGCCCTGACGGCGCCTTGCTCCGCGACGTCACGCTTTACGACCTCGACATCAAGGACGCCACCTACTTCGGCGCCGACCGGCTCGAGGGCGGGATGTCAGCCGACGACCTCTACGGCGGCGGCGCGGACGATGTGCTCAACGGCTACATCCAGTCGTCGGCGGGCGCGGGGCTCGACACCCGCGATCATGTCGAGGGCAACGACGGGGCCGACACCATCGACGGCGACGCCGACCAGGACGACCTGATCGGGGGAACCTCGGCCCACGTGGACGAGGTGCCCGACCCATCGCCGGTGATGCCCGGTGACGGTGGCGCCCACCCCGACGACGGCACCGACGTCATCCATGGTGGCGATGGATCCACCGAACTCACGGGCGACTTCGACGTGATCCTCGGCGACAACGCAACGATCGAAAGGGTCCTCGTCGACCCGTCCACCTACCGGTATGACGATCTCGATCCGTCGGCCCCAGCGCCCCGCGCCGCGAGCACCAGCGTGCTCGCTCGGCGGATCGTGCACCACGACGTGGCGACCACGACCGACCCGACACCGTCGAGTCCGGTCGGGAGCCCGGCCGACGACGACCAACTCTTCGGTGACGACGGGTGGGATGAGATCTACGGACAGGGCGGAGACGACCACCTCGAGGGCGACGACGGAGACGACCACCTCGAAGGCAACGCCGGCGACGACACGCTCTACGGCGAGGACGGTCAGGACGATCTGATCGGTGGTACCGGACGGACCGTCAACGACGACGCCGTGACGGCTGAAGACGGTCGACTGGACGGTTCGGACCTCCTCTTCGGCGGCGAGGGTGACCAGGACGGCGACCCCGTCGTCGAAGGCGTGACCGTGGACGACTTCGATGTCGAACTCGGCGACAACGCGACCATCCTCCGAGGCGAACCCGGCGACGAGTGGAGCTACAACACATTCAATGCCTCGGTACGGCGTGCGGTGTACCTCTACGACGTCGGATCCGTCGGCCAGCCGGCCGCGCCGGGAACCGGCGCCGGCGACGTCCTGTGGGGCGAAGCCGACGACGACCTCCAGTACGGCCAGGCCGGCGCCGACGAGATGCATGGTGGCTCCGGGGACGACGCCATGCAGGGAAACGACGGCGCCGACTCGATGTACGGCGACGGCGGCAACGACGACATGGCCGGCGGTACCGGCAGGATCAACGACGACCCGTTCCAGGGCTCGCCGGGACGCTTCGACCTCGGCGAGGTCGAGATGCTCGGCGGCGATGGCCACGACTGGATGGCCGGCGACAATGCGATCATCGAGCGCGTGCTCAGCGAGGGCGAGTGGGTGCTCGATCCCAACGGCGGCGTGTACCGCCACGTGCTGCGCACGCCCGACCTCTTCGATTCCGCCGCACCCTTCGGCGGGTCTCGAGCCGAGACCGTGGTGAGCGGCGCCGATGTACTGGAGGGCAACGAGGGCAACGACGTGCTGTACGGCCAGGGGAACGGCGGCCTCGACGATTCCACGATCGGCGATGAGCTGTTCGGCGGCGCCGACGACGACCACGTCGAGGGCAACGAGGGTGCGGACCTGATCGAGGGCAACGGCGGGGAAGACGACCTGGTCGGTGGTACCGGGAAGGTCCTCGGCCAGGACAGCTACGACACCTGGACAGACGCCGACGACGCGGCGGACGACCCGGACTTCGACCTGACCGACGCCGCGGATGAGGCGCTGAACTCCGGTGTTCGTCACCGTCACGACGGCGACGATGATGTCTTCGGCGAGTCGACCGCGCTCGATGACAGCAACACCGCCCTCGGCGATGCCGATGTCATCGCCGGTGACAACGCCGTGGTCCTCCGTCCGACCGCGGGGAATGAGATCGGCGCGGAAGACGGGCAGTTCCCGACGGGAGCCGACGGCCTCTGGCTGGTCCGACCCGAGAATGACTCGATCCAGCGGTGGATCTGGTTCCCCGATGTCGAGTCGATCTTCGACACCGGCGGCGAGGTCGTCGGTGCCACGGCACACGGCGACGATGAGTTGTACGGCAACGAGGGTGACGACGAGATGTGGGGTCAGGGTGCCGACGACCTGATGTTCGGCGGCGTCGGCGACGACCGGATGCAGGGCAACCATGCGTCGGACGAGATGTTCGGCGGCCCCGACCAGGACGACATGGCCGGCGGTACCGGCAGGATCAACGACGATCCGGAGGAGGGCAGGCCGGGGCGTGTCGATGCCGACGACCTGATGTACGGGCAGGACGATCACGACGTGATGACCGGTGACAACGCCATCGTCCATCGTCCGGTCGAGGACGACGCGTGGGTCACGATCATCTACCTCACGTATCCCGACTCGACTCACTCGTCGCAGCACGTCGCCGGCAAGAAGGCGAAGGACAACGTCGCACCGTTGGCGGTGGGCGACATCGACGATCCGACGATGCGGACTGAGCGCACCGATCGTGTGCTCACGATGGTCGACCTGGCTCCGGAGAACGGGGGCAGCCCGCTCACCGCCGGCAGCGACCTGATGAGCGGCGGCGACGGCGACGACGACATGGTCGGTCAATTCGACGACTCCGCCGACGCCTCGGCGCCGTTCGACCGCAGCCGTGATGAGCTCGTCGACCTCTGCGACACCCCGGACGAGTCCACGCTCCTCGGCGACGGCGTGACTGTCGGCGGGGGCGTGTTCGGAATCGCCACGTACGGCGACGTCGTGTGTGGCAATGCCGGCGAGGACTCGATCCTCGGTGACCAGGGCGTCGTCGAGAACCGGTACGAGGACGGATCACGCGAGGAGTTCCTCAAGCCGAATGTGCCGTTCGTCGCCGATTGGGTCTTCCTCGAGGACACGCTCTCCCGGCTCGTGACGCTCGACCAATGGGAGCATGGTGGCCACGACGTGATCCTCGGCGGCGACGCCCACGATTCGATCCATGCTGGTGCTGGCGGTGACCTGGTCAACGGCGACGACGGCGACGACTTCATCTTCGCCGACGACGGCGGATTCATCGAAGCCGGCACGCGGCAGGACGCCCTGTGGGGAGGTCGCGGTCATGACACGACGTTCGCCGGCTACGGCGACGACTTCGTCGACGTGCGCCCCCGTTCCGACATCGCCAACTTCCCGGATGACCCCGACGACTGGTTCTTCTTTGCACCGGTCGAGGACGACGACGGGTTCTTCCGAGGGTTCGCCAGCATCGACCACCACTACGGCGGGTGGGGCCAGGACGCCATGCAGGCCGACCTCGGCGACAACGGGCCGGTGCACGGCGATCGGCTCATGGACTGGGCCGGCGCTCACAACGTCTACTACCTGTGCCCATCGACCTACGGCGCCTGGGTCTCGCTGCGGGATCAGCCACCGGGGATGCTCGACTTCCTCGAGGACCTGTCCACGGGACTCGGTGCCGTGGGCGTGGGAGATCCGGGGACCAGTGGATTCGACGAGGCCGCGATCGTCTACAAGCCAGACATCAAGGAGAACAACAACCCGCCACATCCGGACACGCCCGGACACTTCATCTGCGCAGGCATCGATTTCGACGATCCGACGGCCAATCCCTGACGCCGGGTCCGGTCGCCGTGCTCAACCGCCGGCGATCATCAGTTCACCGGTGAGTACGGGGTGGATCTCGCAGTGGTATCCGTACTCCCCGGCAGGGAGTGACGGGAGACGGGCCGCGTCGCCGGGAGGGATCGGGCCGGTGTCGAAGATCCCGTCGTCGGAGGTGATGGTGTGGGGCGTGTCGTCCCCGTTGCCGATCAGCGTCCGGACGCCCTCTTCCCCTTCGGCTTCGACGACGTAGATGTAGGGCTCCGGGCGATCGCCCGTCTGCACTTCGTCCTGGCGCGCCGAGCCGGTCTCGCCGTCCGGCCCGTCGTCATCGGACGAGGTGACCGTCACGCCCACGGCGATCAGTCCGATGGCGACGATTCCTGCGACCGCACCTTTTCGTCGAGCCGACCATCCACTCCGTTCCGTCTTGTCGTCCATCCCCTCATCCTCGTCTCCGTCGGTCATCTCGTCCAGGGTGGGGAGACGTCGGTGTCGATGTCGTGGGCGACGATGGCCTCGGCCACGACACCGGGCTCGATGTCGCCCGCCTCGGCGAGTTCGTGCAGGACCGCGACGACGATGTGGCCGGCGTCGACCTCGAAGAACTCGCGGAGCGCTTCTCGCGTGTCCGATCGGCCGAAGCCGTCGGTGCCGAGCGACGTGTAGGGGCGACCGACCCACCGTGCGACCTGGTCCGGGACGGCCCGCATGTAGTCGGTGACGGCGACGACCGGTGCGTCCGAGCCCGACAGTCGGTCGGTCACGATCGGGATGCCGGGGTCGTCCCGGCCCAACACCTGCGCTCGTTCCACCGTGAGTGCGTCCTCGCGCAGGCGCTTGTAGGACGTGGCCGACCACAGGTCGCAGGCGACGTCCCACCGATCGGCGAGTTCGTCCCGTGCGGCAGCGGCTGCCCCGTATGCGGACCCCGAGAACAGGATCGTCGCGTGCTTCGACGGCCCCTCGGGTGCGTCCGCGAACCGGTACATGCCCTCGACGACGCCGGCGGTGACCCGCGCTCGCTCGGCCTCGTCCTCGGGGAGCGCGGGCATCGTGTACGTCTCGTTGTAGAGCGTCAGGTAGTAGATGACATCGCGCTGGTCGTCGGGACTGTCGGGTCCGTACATCCGCTCGATGCCGGCCTGGACGATCAAGGCGACCTCGAACGCGAACGCCGGGTCGTAGGCCTCGACGGTCGGCACGGTCGATGCGAGGAGGAGCGAGTGGCCGTCCTGGTGCTGGAGGCCCTCGCCGGTGAGCGTCGTCCGCCCGGCCGTGGCGCCGAGCAGGAACCCGCGAGCGCGAGCGTCGGCGGCGGCCCAGATCGAGTCGCCGACCCGCTGGAAGCCGAACATCGAATAGAAGATGAAGAAGGGCACCATCGGGACGCCACGGTTGGCATGCGCGGTGCCGGCGGCGATGAAGCTCGACATCGAACCGGCTTCGGTGATGCCCTCCTCGAGGATCTGGCCGTCCTGGCCCTCGGTGTAGGAGAGCAGGAGGTCGTGGTCGACGGGCTCGTAGAGCTGCCCCTGCGACGCGTAGATCTTGATCTCCCGGAACAGCGAGTCCATGCCGAACGTCCTCGCCTCGTCGGGGACGATCGGGACCACGCGCTGGCCGAAGTCGTCATCTCGTGCGAGGTTGCGAAGCAGGCGGGTGAATCCCATCGTCGTCGCCACCTCCTGCGAGCCCGAGCCCGACAGGAGTTCGTCGTAGACCCCGTCGTCAGGGAGCGAGATCGGACGACGGACGGGCAGCGGGCGCGAGGGGAGCGCTCCGTCCAGTGCCTTGAGTCGGGCGTGGAAGTACTCGTGCTCCGGCGTGCCCTCGGCCAGGGTGATGTAGGGGGGTGCGGCGTCGTCGGTGAGCGACTCCTCCGGCACCTCGTCTTGGAGGTACAGCCGGTCGCGGAGCGTCCGTAGCTGCTCGATCGTCATCTTCTTGATCTGGTGCGTGGCGTTGCGCCCTTCGACGCCCTCGCCCAGCGTCCAGCCCTTGATCGTCTTCGCGAGGATGACCGTCGGCCTGCCGGTCGTCTCGGTCGCGGCCTTGTAGGCGGCGTACAGCTTCTTGTAGTCGTGGCCGCCGCGGGGGAGGTTGCGCAGTTCGTCGTCCGAGAGATGCTCGACCAACTTGCGGAGCCGCGGGTCGGGGCCGAAGAAGTCGTCGCGGATGTAGTCGCCGTCCTCGACCGCGTACCGCTGGAACTGACCGTCGACCGTCGTGTTCATCTTGTTGACGAGCACGCCGTCGACGTCGCGCTGGAGCAGTTCGTCCCACTTGGAGCCCCACACGACCTTGATCACGTTCCATCCGGCGCCACGGAAGACCTGCTCGAGTTCCTGGATGATCTTGCCGTTGCCACGCACGGGACCGTCGAGGCGTTGCAGGTTGCAGTTGACGACCCACGTCAGGTTGTCGAGACCCTCGCGGGCGCCCAACGAGATCGAACCGAGGGTCTCGGGCTCGTCACACTCGCCGTCGCCGATGAAGCACCACACGCGGCTCTGGCTCGTGTCGTCGACGCGCCGGTTGTGGAGGTATTTGAGGAATCGGGCCTGGTAGATCGAGTTGATGGGGCCGAGTCCCATCGAGACCGTCGGGTACTCCCAGAACTCGGGCATGAGCCGTGGGTGCGGGTACGACGAGATACCGCCGTCGCCCGCCTCCATGCGGAAATGGTCGAGCTGCAGTTGCGTGAGTCGGCCCTCGAGGAACGCTCGGGCGTAGATGCCCGGGGCGGCGTGTCCCTGGAAGTAGACGTGGTCGCCGGGGGTGCCGTCGGCCTTGCCGCGGAAGAAGTGGTTGAAGCCCACCTCGAGGAGCGACGCCGAGGACGCGAACGTCGCGAGGTGGCCGCCGATGCCCTCGGCCTTCTTGTTGGCCTTGATGACCATGACCGCGGCGTTCCAGCGGATGTAGGCCCGGATCCGACGTTCGATGTGCTCGTCGCCGGGGAACCACGGTTCGAGCTCGGGCGGGATGGTGTTGACGTACGGCGTCGAGACGGCGGCGGCCGCGCCGACCTGGAGTTCGTCGGCTCGGGCGAGGAGCTTCGCGATGATGTAGCGAGCCCGGGTCTTGCCATGGGTGTCGACCAACGCGTCGAGGCTGTCGAGCCATTCCTCGGTCTCGCCCGGGTCGATGTCCGGGAGCTGGTTCACGTGACCGTTCGTGCTCATGGGCCCAGCCAACCATCGTTTTCGACGGATTGCTCCGTTACCGGTTGGTAGTTCACGCAGCCGTAGTGTCGACGTCGATGACGCGTGTCTGGACCGATGGAGCATGCCGGGGGAATCCGGGTCCCGGAGGCTGGGCATGGGTGGCCGAGGACGGGCGTTGGGCGAGCGGTGCCGAGGCCGAGAGCACCAACCAGCGGATGGAGATCGTGGCAGCGCATCGTGCGGTGGCTGCGCACGACGGCCCGGTCACGGTGGTGTCCGATTCGACGTACGTCGTCAACTGTTTTCGCGACGGGTGGTGGAAGGGCTGGCTGAAACGGGACTGGAAGAACAGTCAGAAGAAGCCGGTGGCGAACCGTGAGCTCTGGGAACCGTTCATCGAGTTGGTCACCGGTCGTGACGACGTCGACTTCGAGTGGGTCAAGGGTCATTCCGGCGACGAGATGAACGATGTCGCCGACCGGCTCGCCGTCGCCGCGTCACACTCGCAGACCGAGGACTCGGGCGACACGATCCCCGACGATCTCGGTGACGCCGACGACAACGGACGGGGGGCTGCGTCGGCGTCGGCCACGGCGACTCCGGCCGGTCGTGACAGACGGCTTCCGGAAGGACGGTTGATCGGCGTGTTCGGAGTCCGCCCGACCGAGCTCGGTGGTTACGACGCCAACCCGGTGTCCGACGCCATCGGCCGCCGGCTCCAGGAGATCCTCGCCGCGAAGCGGCTGATGGACGACGACCTGCGAGTGGTGTCGGGCCTTCGGCTGGGCGCGGAGCAGCTCGGTGCCGAGGCCGCGACGGCCGAAGGCATCCCGCTCGTCGCGGTGCTCCCGTTCCCCGATCCGGACTCGCCGTGGCCCGAGTCCTCGCGCCGCCGATTCCGTCTGCTCTGCGACGCCGCCGAGACCGTGGTGACGCTCGAACGCAAGGTGCCCGACTCCAAGGCGAAGGTCGGAGGAGCGCTGCGTCGCCGGGACTCCTGGATGGCACGGAACCTCGACGAAGCGATCGTCGTCTGGGACGGGCAGGAGACATTCACCGGACGCCTGGTGAAGACGCTCCGCGACCAACTCGGCGACGACGTGTGGGAGGAACTGATCCCGCCGTCGTGATGGATGTCGCGCTGGATCAGTTGCCGGTCAGGCGGCGCAGGACCGAGTACGCCACGTTGACCTCTCGCATTGCCTCCTCCGACGCAGCACGCTCGTCGGGAGGCGAGTCGAGGAGACGGTCCGGGTGGTGGACCATGGCCAGGCGACGGTGCGCCGCAGCGATCTCGGACCACTCGGCGCCGGGGCGCACGCCGAGGACACCCCAGGCGTCGTCAGGGTCGTAGTAGTAGTCGCCTCGAGATCTGCTGCGGTCCTCGGCCTCTCCGGGGAGTTCCACGGGATCGTCGATCGTCGGGACGAACAACGAGTCGGCAGGGTACGACGACGCGAAGTCCTTCGGGGCGGGCGCAGGCTGATCCTGCACCGGCTTGCGGCCGAAGGCCGCGCGCAACTCCTCCGGCGACGGCGGATGGCGGAAACGGGAGCTGACGGCATCGAGTCGGGCCTCGAGTTCGTCGTCGTCCGGACGTGTGGCGGCCCGTCGGCGATCGCCACCGTTCGATTCGTCGTCGCCCCGGTCCGGGCGCGCGCGACGCTTTGCCTCGCGCCGTTTCCGCATCGCCATCCCCACAGTGTTGCGTACCCGCCGCGCGGATACGTTCACTGCATGCGGATCGGAGCCGACACGGGCGGGACGTTCTCCGACCTCGTGACGGACGATGGCCGGATCGTCAAGGTGCTGTCGACGCCGACGGCCCCCGATGCGGCGGTCCGCACGGGCGTCGAGGCGCTCATCTCTGGCGTCCGGCCGACCCTGCTGGCCCACGGGACCACCGTCGCGACCAACGCCGTTCTCGAGGGCTCGCTCGCGCCGATCTTCCTGGTATGCACGGAAGGACTCACCGACGTGATCGAGATCGGTCGACAGGATCGACCGAGCCTCTACGACCAGTTCGCCGCACGGCCGACACCCCTCGTGCCGCGGGAACGCCGCCTCGGCGTCGTCGGTCGTCTCGCGTCGAACGGCACCGAGGTCGTGCCGCTCGACCTCGAGTCGTTGACCGTTCCCCCGCCCGGCTCGGTCGTGGCGGTGTGTCTGCTCCACGCCGACATCGAACCGTCGCACGAACGGGCGGTGACTGCGTACCTACGGGGCCACGGGTGCGAGGTCGTGGCCTCGCATCAGAGTTCGCCCGAGTTCCGGGAGTACGAGCGGACCGTCACGACCGTGGTCGACGCCGGACTCCGACCGCTGTGTCGGGATTACCTGCGACGGCTGTCCGACCTGGCCGAGGAGGTGTCGGTCATGACCTCGGCCGGTGGCCTGCTTGCCGCCGACGTCGCATCGGAGCATCCGGCGGCACTCCTGCTCTCCGGCCCGGCAGGTGGGGTCCGCGCCGCTGCCGCCGTGGCATCGGCCTGCGGTCATCCCGACGCCATCACATTCGACATGGGTGGGACCAGTACCGATGTGTGTCTGGTCCAGTCGGGCGAGCCGGCGCTCGCGACCACACGCCACGTCGGTGGGTACCCCGTTCGGTATCCGTCGCTGGACATCCACACCATCGGCGCAGGTGGTGGGTCGATCGCCGCGATCGACGCCGGCGGCGCACTGGGAGTCGGGCCCGACAGCGCCGGCGCCGATCCGGGCCCCGCGTGTTACGGCAACGGCGGGACGCTGCCGACGGTGACCGATGCCAACGTCGTGGCCGGACGCATCCCGATCGGCTCGAGGTTCGGTGGACTCGACGTCGACGCCGACGCCGCTGCTCGGTCGTTGGACGATGCCGGGGTGTCGGCGGAGGGCGTGCTCGCCGTCGTCGACGCCAACATGGTGCGCGCACTGCGGGCGGTGTCGGTCGAACGCGGTGTCGACCCGGCCGGGCTGGCGCTGGTCGCGTTCGGCGGCGCCGGCGCGCTCCACGCGTGCTCGCTCGCCGACTCGATGGGGATGCCCACGGTGATCGTGCCGGCGCGCGCCGGCGTGCTCTCGGCGGTCGGACTCCTGGCGTCGCCGCCGCGTCGCGAAGTGGTCCGGAGCCGACCCGACCCGGCCGACCTGCAGGATCTCGACGAGGAACTGCGAGAGGTGCGAGACGATGTCCTCGCGCTCGCCGGCGCCAGTGACGACGTCGTGGTGGAGACAGCGCTCGACTGTCGCTACGTCGGCCAGTCCCACGAGTTGACCGTGCCCAGCGTCGACGACTTCCACGAGGTCCACCGGCAACGCAACGGCTTCGCACGGCCCGGGAGTCCCGTCGAGGTCGTGGCCGTGCGTTCGACCGCGCAATGGCCGCCGGTGCTCGCCGTCGAGGACCTGCCCGTCCCCGACCACCGCGCCGGGTTCGCCGACGTCGCGGGTCCGACCGTGATCGCCGAACCAGACTGCACCATCTGGGTCGCCAACGGCTGGCGTGCCCGTGCGGCTGCTACCGGTGCGCTGGTCCTGACGCGGGAGGGCCAGTCGTGACCGCGCCGTCGCTCGGACCCGCCGCGCTCCAGGTCCTGATCTCGCGTCTCACCGGTGTCGCGGAGGAGATGGGTGCGGTCCTGCAGCGGAGCGCGTTCAGCCCCAACGTCAAGGAGCGCGCCGACTGCTCGTCCGCGCTCTTCACCCCCGACGGCACGCTCCTCGTCCAGGCCGAACACATCCCCGTCCACCTCGGTTCGATGCCGGCGAGCGTCGCAGCGGTGATCGATGCGTTCGGCGACCAGGTCGTCGACGGCGCGCAGTACGTGGTGAACGACCCGTTCGCCGGGGGCACGCACCTGAACGACATCACGCTCGTGGCGCCGTGTCTGTCGGACGGACGGGTGGTCGGCTGGGCCGCGAATCGGGCGCACCACGCCGACGTCGGGGGTGCGGCGCCCGGATCCATCCCGGCCGACGCGCACGAGATCTTCGAGGAGGGGCTGCGCCTCCCGCCCGTTCGGCTCACCGACGACGTGCGCTCGATCCTGTTCGCGAACTCCCGGACGCCGGATGAACGCGTCGGGGACCTCGACGCGCAGGTGGGTGCGAACGTCCTGGGCGTCGCCCGTCTCCGTGAGTTCGACGGCGCGCCCATCGACGAGGTCGTCGCATACGGCGAACGTCGGATGCGTGCTGCGCTCGAGTCGATCCCCGACGGCTCGTGGACCGCCGTCGACGTCATGGATTCGACCGGGTCCGAGCCGGACCAGCAGGTGCCGTCGTCGTTGCGCGTCCGCCTCACGATCGACGGCGCTGCGATGCGCGTCGACTTCACCGGCACCGACCTCCAGTCGGACGGAAACGTCAACGCCGTCGCGGCGGTCACCCACAGCGCCGTCGCGTTCGCGGTGCGGTCGGTGATCGACCCGACCATGCCCGCCAACGGGGGCGCCCTTCGCCCGATCGAGATCGTCCTGCCCCGGGCATCGATCGTGGCGGCGGAACCGCCCGCTGCCGTCGGTGCCGGCAACGTCGAGGTCTCTCAACGGGTCGCCGACGTGGTGTTGGCCGTGCTCGCCCAGGCCGACCCGGAGCGGGTGGCCGCCGGGAACCAGGGGACGATGAACAACCTGCTGCTCGGGGGCCGTGGCTGGGTGTACTACGAGACGGTCGGCGGCGGACAGGGCGGTGGCTGGAGCGACGGCCACGCGACCCCAGGTCAGTCCGGCATCCAGACCGGCATGACGAACACCAAGAACACGCCGATCGAGGCGCTGGAGCGGGCGTTCCCGCTGCGCGTGCTGCGTTATCGGCTCCGCCGGGGGAGCGGTGGGGGTGGTCTGGCGCCAGGTGGCGAAGGGATCGAACGCGATCTCCAGGTGCTCGAGGACGTGACCGCCTCGCTCATCACCGAACGGCGGGTGTCGCAACCTGCAGGACTCGCCGGCGGCAGCCCGGGCGCGATTGGCGAGAACTGGCTGTTGCCCCAGGGCGACGAGGATCGGGCCGAGCGGCTGCCCGACAAGTGCACGATCCGGCTGAGGGCCGGCGACGTGTTGCGGATGCTCACGCCCGGCGGGGGCGGGTGGGGGTCGCTGGAGTAGCGCTCACCCGCAAGTAGCACCGGTTCGGCGCGTTGTCGGGCTGGCGGTTCGGGGCGTTTCGTGCACTGATTAGAGCGACAACATCCATGTGAGCTGGGCGAACCGCCCTGGCTCGTCCGGCTCCACTCGTGAAGGAGCCGTTTCATGGCTGCAACGACATCGGTCGTCCTGTACGACCAGCAAGACACATCCCCGGAGGTGCGAACCGTCGCCGGGTTCCTCGCCGGATACTCCGGCCGAACCCGCGAGGCATACACGCTCGACCTACGCATGTTCTACCGGTGGTGCAACGACCGGGCGCTCGGGTTGTTCGAGGTCACCCGGACTCACATCGAGGTCTACGCCCGAGAACTCGAAGACATCGGCCGCAAGCCGGCCACGATCGGCCGGCGTCTGTCGACGATCACGAGCTTCTACCGGTACGCGTCCGAGGAAGGGGTGATCGAACACTCGCCCGCGGTGCACGTCCGCCGGCCACGACTCGACTACGAGTCCCACGCCGTGGGCCTGGACCGCAACGAGCTCGGCGCCTTCCTCGTCGCCGCCGGGCTGTCGTCGCCGCGTGATCATGCGTTGTGTTCGTTGTTGGCGTTGAACGGGTTGCGGATCTCGGAGGCCCTCAACGCCGAGATCGAACAGCTCGGCCTCGAACGTGGCCATCGCACCTTGGTCATCCACCGCAAGGGCGGCAAGACCGTCACGATTCCGCTCGCGCCGCGAGCGGCGCGGGCATTGGACCTGGCCATCGGTGAGCGGATCGAGGGACCGCTGTTTCTCGGCCCCACCGGCAACAAGATGACCCGCGACGCCGCAGCACGGATGGTTCGACGCGTAGCGAAGGCCGCCGGGATCAACAAGCGGATCGGGCCGCACAGCCTGCGCCACTCGTTCATCACCGCCGCCCTCGACGCCGGCGTCCCGCTCCGTGACGTCCAGGAAGCGGCGTCGCACGCCGATCCGAGAACAACGATGCGCTACGACCGAGCCCGCCAGTCCCTCGACCGACACGCGACCTACATCGTGGCCACCTTCGTCGCCGGCTCCAGCAGAGGAGA
>JAPKDO010000381.1 GCA_028822535.1 Acidimicrobiales bacterium | reverse complement strand
TGGGATTCTCGCCCGCCAGCACCATGCAGGACGCGCTCGAACTCGCCTCCGACGTGGTCGGCCCGCAACCCACGATCACCCACGTCCACAACCCGCCGATCCTCATGGCGGACGTGACGTGAAGATCCCGCGCATCCCCCGGCCGACGACGTTCCCACTGGCGGCGCCGACGACCCCCGAGGGTGTCGCTCCCCTGCCGCCCACGCGCACGACCGGTGCCGACTACGACACCGAATGGGCGCGCTCGTTCCCGGCGCGGTGGGCGCGCAACATGGTCCTCGAAGGCCTGATGCGTCCGACCATGGCCGCCATCGCGCGGCCGACGGTGCGTGGCCTGGACCGCCTGGCCGACCTGCGCGACGCCGAGTTCGGACCCGTGATCTTCTGCGCCAACCACCACAGCCACATCGACACGCCGCTCGTCCTCACGAGCCTGCCCGAGCCGTGGCGACATCAGGTCTTCGTCGGCGCCGCAGCCGACTACTTCTTCCGGACCAGGGCGACGAGCGCGACCGCCAGCCTGGCGCTCAACGCCATCCCGATCGAGCGTGCGACCGTGACCCGCAAGTCGGCGAACCTCGCGACCGAACTGATCGACGACGGTTGGTCGATGCTGATCTTCCCCGAGGGCGGTCGCTCGCCCGACGGCTGGGGTCAGGACTTCCGTGGCGGCGCTGCCTATCTCTCGCGACGGACGGGCGTGCCGATCGTCCCGATCCACCTCGCCGGCACCGGCCGGATCCTGCGCAAGGGATCGAAGCGCGTCCGCCCGTCACCCACGATCGTCACGTTCGGGCATCCGATCCGGCCCGCAGACGGCGAGGACACGCGTCGTCTCGCCACCCGCGTCGAGACCGCCGTCGCTGCACTGGCCGACGAGACCGTCACCGACTGGTACGACGCCCGCAAGCGCGCCCACGCAGCGGCCACCCCAGCGATGTCAGGACCGACGGCGCCCAGCTGGCGGCGGGCATGGGCACTGGGTGATCGCGGTCCTCGACGCCGCCGACGGTCGAGCTGGCCCGAGCGTTAGTCGAACCGGAGCGCGCACCGGAGCACCGAGCCCGGGTTGATGACGACGCCGTGGCCGGGCGGAACCAGCACGGACAGTTCCCACCCCTCGACCTCGACAGTGGCGATGGCACCGATCCGGGCAGCGTGGCGATATTCCTCGAAGCGCTCGGCGGTCGAGAACACCGACACCATCGGCCCGTCCCTCCCGACCAGGGGCAACAGTCGCAGCGTGATCGACCCGGCCTCGGTCCCCATGTCGAGCACGGGCACGACGATCGTGGCGGCGAGGAGTGCACGACGGACCGCGGCGGCCGGACCGTCCCCGGCGAGGTGCGCAGCGATCGCCTCCTCGACCGCGTGTTCCGGCGCCGGCACCGGGCTGAGTGCACGGGCCATGCGCGCGTCGCCGTCGGGCACCACGGCCAAGGCGCCCAGGAGACGGATCAGCGCGACCGCGTCGTCCGGATCGATCGCGTGGACGACGTGGCGCAACAGGGACCGAGCCCTGGCTCGACAGGTGACCCGATCGATCGTGCCGTCCTTGACCCCCCGGAGCAGGACGAACACGGCGGCCGCCAGCGCGTCGCCGAGGTGTTCGTGGCACCGCTCGACGACCTCGAGGCAGTCGACCATCGCCCGGATCGCCCGGCGACCGTCCCGTCGCTGCAGCCGGGTCCCCGCCGGAGTCAGGAACTGGGCGTCGAGCGCGAGGGCCAACGCCTGCATGCCGGCGTCGGCGTCGGAGTCGGTGTCGGAGTCGCTCATCGCGGCAGCCGGCCGCCGACCTCGTTCATCGACTCGACCCGCGCCAGCGTCCGCCCGCCGATGATCGCCGACAGCGCCACCCGTTGCGGCCCCGTGAACGCCGTCGCGTCGTCCAGGAGGAACGCGCTGGTGGCGCGCCGCGTCATCGCCGTCGCCCGTCGGACGGGATCCACCGAGGTCAGGCCCTGCTCGATGAGACGCGACGGCATCTTGGTCGACACGCGAGCGAAGGCGCCCTCGAGACCGGCGAGGTCGTCGGCCAGCGACACCACACGCCGGCCCGTACGACTGGCCGACAAGGCGCCGCGGGCCGCGCCCGTTGCCGCCGGCGCCACAGTGCCGACCCCGGCCGTCGCCAACGACAACGCGATGTCGGGGATGCGCTTGCCGACCCAGTACGCGACGCCTTCCTCGGACCACGACTCGAGGTCGATGACCGCCTTTCCCAGCTCGGTCGCGAACTCGCCCGGGTGGTCGACGGCGAACTGCAGCACCGCGACGACCTGCTCGCGTTCTTCCCACAGATCGCGGAGCTTCCACGGCGCCGTCACCGGGTTGGTGTAGAGCGTCATGGTGAAGCCGAGCGTGCCCAGTTCGACCACCGCTGCGGCGAGGCCGCGGGCACCGTCGGCCACGTAGCCCCGGACCCGTTCCCAGTTCGACGGTGGCGGCGTGGCGAACGTCGGTTGGTCGTCGAGGTGGTCGAAGGTCGCGGCGACGGCGTCGAGCGCGGTGCGATGGTCGCGCCGCGCGTCGTCGGCCTCGCGTGCGATCGCCTCGAGCTCGGGGAGGAGTCCAGCCGGCGGATCGCCCGTCCCCACGTCGAGCATCGCCAGGCGCGAGCGGCACCAACGGATCCGAGCAGCGTTGGCGTCGAAGCGCGCCGCGAACCAGTCGAGGCGTTCGGCCGCGGTGCGCATGGCGCCGGCGGCGCGATCGAGGGCATCGACCAGCGGCTTGCGTTCGGTCGCACGGCGGAAGGCGTCGAACGCATCGCCCTCCCAGTGCACGCCGTCGCCGATCTCGGCCAGACGCACCGCGGCGACACGGGCGCTGGCGATGTCGGCGAGCGTGGAACGGATGGTATCCGCCGACGCTCGCACCAGCGCAGCGTCGCCGGGGAGGTGCGGGATGTCCTCGGGGCGCAACGGCAGCGGCAGGTCGATCAGCCCCCGGCCTCCACCAGACATCGAGCGACACCTCCGTCGAGTTCGACGTAGCAGTCGGCCGCGGCGTGCAGGATGTCGTGGAACGCGTCGACCATCGTCGACACCAGGTCGAACTCCGAGCGCCATTGGCGGGCGAACGTCGACACTTTGTGGGCGGCGTCGCCGCGATGGTCGAGACCCGACGACGCCCACGTGGCCGCCGCCTCCAACGCCCCGCGTGCAACGCCCATGGCCCTCGTCGCCGCGGCCACGTCGGTGGCCGCGGCGCGGAGCGCGTCGGTGTCGACCCGGA
>JAPKDO010000057.1 GCA_028822535.1 Acidimicrobiales bacterium | reverse complement strand
GTACGGCGCCGGGAAGTCGTTCTTCCTCAACCTGATCCGTTCGATCGCGCTCGAACGCAAGCTCGTGACCGTTCACGCCGACCTTGCACCGGACCGTCGACTCCACGCGACCGGCGGGCAAGCACGCAGCCTGTACGCCGAGCTCATGCGAAACCTGTCGACGCGAGCGAAACCGGACGGCGGAGCGATGCCGTCAGTCGTCGAACGTTTCGTGACCGACAGTCTGACCACTGCCCGGGACCGGGACGTCGCCCCAGAAGTCGTCATCCGCGAACGGCTCGCCTCACTGCAGGAACTGACCGGTGGCTACGACTTCGCGGAGGTGATCGCTTCGTACTGGCGTGGCCACGACAGCGGCAACGAACAGTTGAAAGCGGATGCGGTCCGTTGGCTGCGCGGCGAGTTCGCAACCCGGACCGACGCCCGCTCTGCGTTGGGTGTGCGAACGATCATCGACGACGCCAGTTTCTACGATCACCTGAAACTGTTCGCGACGTTCGTCCGGCTCGCCGGCTTCGGCGGCCTGCTCGTCAACCTCGACGAGCTCGTGAACTTGTACAAGCTCGCGAACACTCAGGCACGGAACGCGAACTACGAGCAGCTGCTCCGCATCCTGAACGACTGTCTGCAAGGCTCCGCCACAGGACTCGGGTTCGTGCTCGGAGGCACCCCCGACATGCTCCTCGACACCCGTCGTGGCCTGTACTCGTACGCGGCGCTTCAGTCACGGCTCGCAGAGAACACGTTCGCTGGCAGCGGGATGGTCGACTACTCCGGCCCGGTCCTGCGTCTCGCGAACCTCGCTCCCGAAGACATGTTCGTCCTGCTCGGGAAGCTCCGGAACGTGTACGCCGGCGGCGACCCCGACCGGTACCTCGTGCCCGACGAGGCGCTCACGGCATTCATGTCACATTGCGCGACCCGTATCGGCGACGCGTACTTCCGGACGCCGCGGACGACCATTAAGGAGTTCGTCAATCTGCTCGCCATCCTCGACCAGAACGTTGGTGTGTCGTGGTCCGAACTGATCGACCGGGTCGAACTCGCCCCGGAAACGAATCTCGATCTCGCACCGCTCGACGACGACGTAGAGCCTGATGAGCCCGGTGCGGGCGAGGTTCCGCCGACGTCTACGCAGCCCGCTTCGAGTGACGATGACGAGCTCACCGAATTCACCCTCTGAATCAGGCTCGTCGCAGGCGTTCAGCCGTCTGCATCCGTCGCTGCAGCGTTGGGTGCACGAACAGGGATGGACGACGCTCCACGATGCGCAGGAACGTGCGATCGGGCCGATCGCGGACGGCAACCGTGATGTGATCATCTCGGCAGCGACAGCAGCCGGTAAGACCGAAGCAGCGTTCCTGCCGATCTGTTCCGTACTCACCGAGGCCCGCGATGTCGTAGCAGCGGAGGCCGCTCCGGACCCGTGGGAGGGACACGACCCGTGGGCTCCGCCGTCGGTTCCGCCGCCTGTCGGTATCGAAGTCCTGTACCTGTCACCGTTGAAGGCGCTGATCAACGACCAGTACGACCGCCTCGAGCAGCTGTGCGAACGGTCCGACATCGCTGTTCACCGTTGGCACGGCGACATCTCGTCGAGCGCGAAACGGACCACGATGAAACGGCCGTCGGGTGTGCTTCTCATCACCCCCGAATCGCTCGAAGCGCAGTTTGTGAACCGCGGCACCGAACTCCCAACGGTTCTCGCCGGCTTGCGCTACGTCGTCATCGACGAACTCCACTCGTTCTTGTCGACGCCCCGTGGCGCGCAGCTGCAGTCGTTGATGCAACGCGTCGAACTCGCCGTCCGCCGACGAGTTCCCCGGATCGGGCTGTCGGCGACGCTCGGCGACATGACCGCAGCCACCGAATTCCTCCGACCAACAGCACCGGACAACGTCGCCGTCATCGAATCGTCTGCCGAAGGGCAGGAACTGCGGCTGCAACTACGTGGGTACCGGGCGACGGCACCCGAACTCACGGTCCGCCAGGCCGACCATGCGGCTGCGGCCGGAACTTCGGTCGAAATCGAACAGACCGTCGGCGGCGACCGGCTCGACATCGCCGCCCACCTGTTCCGCACATTGCGGGGCCACGACAACCTCGTGTTCGCGAACGCTCGCCGTGACGTCGAGCTCTACGCCGATCTGCTCGCCCGGCAAAGCGACCGAGACCGTGTACCGAACGAGTTCTGGCCGCATCACGGAAGCCTCGCGAAGGATGTGCGTGAGGTCGTCGAAGCACAGTTGAAGGACCGTTCGCGTCCGGTCACCGCGGTGTGTACGTCGACGCTCGAGATGGGCATCGACATCGGGTCCGTTGCCAGCGTCGCCCAGATCGGCCCACCCCCATCTGTTGCGTCGCTCCGCCAGCGGCTCGGCCGTTCCGGCCGCCGTGGCGAACCGGCTGTCGTTCGTCTGTACGTGACCGAGGACGAGATCGACGGCAGGTCTGCGCTCATCGACGAGTTGCGCAGTGGACTCGTACAGACCGTCGCCATGGTCCGGCTCCTCCTCGAGCGTTGGCTCGAAGCTCCAGACGACCCCGGTCTGAACCTGTCGACGTTGATGCAGCAGACGCTGTCGGTCATCGCGCAGCACGGCGGCGCAACGGCAGCGGAGCTCCACGGAGCGTTGTGCGGGCCCGGCCCGTTTGCGCATGTCGACGGGAACCGGTTCGGTCGGCTGCTGCGGGCGATGGCGGCCGCTGACCTGATCGTCCAATCGGGCGACGGCACGCTCCTTCACGGCGTCGCCGGTGAACGGATCGTCAACCACTACTCCTTCTACAGCGCATTCCACACGCCCGAGGAGTGGCGTCTCGTTGCCGACGGCCGGCCGTTGGGCACGCTCCCGATCACCCAACCGCTTGCCGAGGGTGGCTTGTTGATCTTCGCTGGTCGCCGGTGGAAGATCACGGGCGTCGACTCGACAGCCCGAGTCGTCGAACTGACCCGGGCAGCAGGCGGTGTTCCTCCGAACTTCGGTGGTGCTGCCGCACTCGTGGGCGACCGTGTACGTACCGAGATGGTCGACGTGTACCGCTCGGCCGAAACTCCGTCGTGGCTCGATTCGCAGGCCCAGACCCTTCTCGCTGAAGGCCGCGCCGCGTGGCAACGGCTCCGCCTCGACGAGGTCACGCTCATCGCTACCGGCAACGACACGGTCGCTCTTCCGTGGGTCGGTGACAGGGCATTGGCGACAGCAGCGTTGGCGTTGGGGTCCCGGAGCCTCGATGTGAGCGTCGACGGTCCTGCGTTGACGGTCACCGACGCCGACCCGGCTGATGTCGTCGCCGCGGCGACAGACCTACTGAGCGTTCCGTCACCGGACCCGGTCGAGCTTGCCCGCTTGGTCGAGAACACCGAGATTGACAAGTGGGACTGGGTCCTCGACGCCGATCTTGCTGCGGAGGCGACTGCGGCGCGCCTCCTCGATGTCGACGGTGCGTGGTCGGTTCTGCGCACGATCGCCGACCGTCCGACACCGGTCGAACACCAGACGCCTTCTCCCGAAGCGGCTACCCGTGTCGGCGGGGAAGCGCCAGCCGCTGAACCTCCGCCGCCGCCCGCAGTGCGGCGTTCGTCGGTTCGGTCGCAGCCGGCCTCGTTGGCCGATCAGGAGTTCTGTGTCATCGACGTGGAGACGACCGGGTTCAGCCCTCGTCTCGGCGACCGGATCGTCGAGATCGCCGCGGTACGCATGAAGGGCAGCGGCACTGTCCTAGGGGAATGGACGACGCTCGTGAACCCGGCCCGTGACATCGGCGCCACCCACGTGCACGGCATCACCGCCGGGGATGTGCTCGACGCCCCGTCGTTCTCCGATGTCGCCGGCGATCTCCTGGCCCTCCTCGACGGAGCGGTCGTCGCCGCCCACAACGTCCGCTTCGACTGGAGTTTCGTCGCCGACGAGTACGCCCGCGCTGGCCACTTCCTCCCTCCGCTGCCTGCGGTGTGCACGCTCGCGCTCGGAACGCAGCTCCATCCAGACTCCGCGAGCCGCAAGCTCGCCGTCTGCTGCGAACAGATCGGGCATCAGATCCCGACGGCACATGCCGCGCTCCACGACGCTCGTGCGGCCGCTGCGCTTCTCGCCGCGTACCTCGATGATGGCGCTCGCGCGGGACTCGGGAACCTCGCCGAGATCGGATGCGTACCGCTCACGTGGCCCGAACAGGTTCCGTCCTTGTCGCCGTCTGGGCGTCGCCGGGAGCGGACCGATGAGCAACGTCACGTCACCGAAGCAGCTTCCTATCTGTCGACGCTCGTCGCGCAGCTCGACGGTGTCGTCGCCGATTCGGACACGGCCGCGTACCTCGACGTGTTGGACCGTGCACTGGAGGACCGTCATCTGGCGAGCGAAGAAGCCGATGCGCTCGCTGCCACCGCCACCGAGTGGGGACTGACGGCAGCTGCGGTCGCGGACCTCCATCGCAGCTACTTCGACAGTGTCGTTGCTGCGGCGCTCGCTGACGGGATCGTGACCGCCGCTGAACGCACCGATCTCGAGAGGGTCGCCGCCCTTCTCGGTCTGCCGGTGTCCACGGTCGACGATGCGGTCGCCGCCGGCTCCGCGGCCCGAACGGGTGCTGGTCCTGGCGCTACGGCCGGTTCCCTGTCGGGCTTGTCGGTGTGTTTCACGGGCACGTTGACCGGGACCATCGACGGCCAACAAATCACTCGGACGGTGGCCCAGGGCCTCGCCCGGGATGCGGGACTCGATGTCCGAAAGTCGGTGACACGTGATCTCGACCTTCTCGTCGTCGCAGACCCCGATTCGTTGTCGGGGAAGGCGCAGCGGGCCCGAGATCTAGGCACACGCATCATCGCCGAGTCCGTGTTCTGGTCGATGATCGGTGCCGCGGCGCATTGACCCGACTCGTTCGCTGGTCGTTGATCTGGCATCACGGCAGGGGGCGCGATTGCGCGGCGAGGAGTGTCTCGATTCGGTCGAGTTGGCTTCGTATCGATGCGAGTTCGTCCGCTTGTTCCTCCTCAACGAAGTGGGCAGCCACGTTTGCCGTGACAACGCCGACAAGACCGATGCCGACGAACATGAGGACCGTTGAGACGGCGCGCCCATCGCTGGTGGTGGGCGCATGGTCGCCGTATCCGACCGTGGTGACGGTGACCACTGCCCACCAGAGCGCGTCACCGAAGGTGGTGATCGTTGAACCGTTGGTGTCACGTTCGAGACCGAATACGAGTGCGGCGCTCGCAGCGACGACCACAGCGGTGAACGCCCCGTACGTTTGGAGCCCCTTGCGTTGGGCGACGCGTGTGACGCCTTGAAGGCTGCGAGCGATGACGCCACCGGTGCGGGCGACCCGTGCGATACGGCCGATACGGAGGGGCCGGAGGAAAGGCGCCGCGACGATGATGATGTCGAGCCAATGATCTCGAAACATGCGTCGTTTCGACGGTGCGAGAAAGAAGAGGACGATGATCTCGAGCCCGAAGATCGCCCAGAGCGTCGCGGTCGCGAACGTGAGGGCGTTCGCGTCGATGGTCGTCAGGTCGGGAAGCAAGAGGAGGACGACGAACGCGACGGAGAGCACCAGCATCGGCCATTCGACCGCGCGTTCGAACCGCCGGTAAGCGCTCTGGTCAAGATCTGGGTCGGGTCTATTCGCATCCATGGCGTGATGTTGCCGGATCGCCCGCTGGCGCGTCCCTACGACCGTTGTTCCTCACTCCTCGCACAGACGAGAGGTCACGAGATAGCTCTCGGCGATCGGTCGATCGGTGCGGGCGGTATTCGGCTTTCGAACAGAGACCGGCTGCGACCGCTGTTCGAGGTGCACGGCAGCGCGTGTTGCCTACATCGAACGGATCGTCCCGACGTGCCATTGTTCTGGTCGCCGGCGGACTAGAAGGACTGCTCGTCAGCGATGCGGCAGACGAAGTCCTCGGTGGCGTCGGTTCCGTACGCAACGACCTCGTCAATGGCCGATTGACCAGGCTCAAGACGTGAGATCACCGACACTGCCGAGTCGAACTGCACGGAGCCATCTGGTGACTCAAACGCGATCTGAATGAGATAGTCGGCCGGCCGCCTACCCGGGTTGGTGACCTCGATGGTCGCTGCCATGCGTCGCAGAACCGCTCCGCAATCCACGATCTCAGCCACGCCCGAGGCAGAACCCCCGATTTCGACGCTGGCCGGTGGATCCTCGCTCCGGTCATCGTCAAGGAGGTAGACGGCAACCCCGAATCCGAGTGCGGACCAGAACAGCGCGCCGAGCAAACGTCTCCTAAAGCTGATCCGCCGCTTCGGTTGCGCGACCCAATCCGGCAACTCGGGGCCGCTCGTGCTCACGTCGCCGACGTTACCCATGCATTCGACTTCGCGTAGCAGATGCGCCGTTCTGTCGTACGTGCCCCCAAGACCAATCAGATGATCTGAGCGGTTGATATCACGCGGTTGGGAGTCCGCGGCAGGTACGGCGCGTGGTATGCGGCTAGCTACAGCGGCCACCCCTCGTCGGCGCGCCACCGGTCGAGGGCGCGTTCATAGGTCGCTATCCAGTTCTCAGCGAGTTGGTCGGCGGTTGTGTCCTGCTCTACCCAGTCGATCAGGCGCCGTGCGCGTCCGTACATCGTGTCAAGAAGGTGCCTCGACCGCTCGTTGCCTGCCGAGAGCGAAAGGAGGTCCTGAACTGCGTTGGCTAGGACTTCGATGTGGTGTCGAACACGAGCGCCACCTGCCGCTGGCACCTGCCCGTTCGGCGGCAGAGTCTGTGCGGCCAAGCGCGGAGCCTGCACTTCTAGCTGGGTCGCAACGGCTTCGCTCACAGCCGCCATGGCACGATCAAGGGTGACCATTCCAAGCCAGGTTCCGCCTTCGGCGTCGAGTGGCTTGTGTGAGTCAGGGTCGACACAGCGTTGCTTGCGGTCCCAGCCGGTCCCTATGTGGGTCGCGCCGGCCGCAATCAGCGGAAGACCCATGAGGTCGGCGTTGGCCCAGAACACGACGTCGAGGTCGTTCGGAGCATCCCTATGAGCTCAGCGGGGTGGGGAAGCACTGGCCACGAGAGCGAAGGCTGGATAGGCACCAGATGCCAACCACTCACGAGGTGTTGGGTGGCTTTGTCGAAGAACCGATCTAGGTCTTGGCCTGCTGACCAAAACGGCGCGGTTCCCGCCACGGTTGCCAGCGGGGCTTCATCCCCCGCCGCCTCGGCTACGCCGATTCCGAACGCGATTGCGTCCAGTAGTGCGTTGGACTCGGCGGTGTCGGGGCGGGTCAAAGGCGGAGAGGGAATCATCAACGGCGCGCCGTGAGCCCTCTGAATCTCGAAGGTGCGCTCTACGTGAGCTCGATAGGTCGCTTGGTCCACGAAGTCGCCGACGACCCCGTTCGGCCAAAGCGCCCACTGCTCGTAGGTGTCCGCTCGCACGTCCGAAAGGTCGACGTGCGAGCACGCGTCGATGATGAGGCGTCCGCCGGCCGCCACCACGCCTTCTCGACGAGCCGTGATTCCCTTTAGTTGTGGGTACTCCGCGGCATCCGTCGGCGTGTTGTGAAGGCATACGACGAGCCCATCCACCAGCCCTTCAGCGACGTATCTCGCCGGCCAGCTCGCGGCCACGGTTCGGGTCGTGTCATGAAGGAGCAGCCCAGTGGTCACGAGGACACCTCCAAGGCCCTTAGAAGATCCTTGAGGGTTCGGTATCGGCGGGCGGGGAGTCGCTCGAGACAGCGCTTGACGACGGCTTCGCAGTCCGGTGAAAGGTCCGAGCGCTTGTCAGCGAGCGATTCGGAGTCTCCTGCAAGTAACGGGGCGGCATCATTGGCGGGAAACGGCAGCTCGCTGGTCAACACGAGGTAGGCAAGTACACCAAGTTGGAAAATGTCTGACCGTGTTTCGGGTCCCTCAACAGCGTCGTAGTGCTCCGGGCTGAGGTGCCCCGGCGTCCCAGGTTGGCCCGCTCTCGTGATCGTCGTGTAGTCGATGAACCTGGCGAAGCCGGGGTCGAGTACGACATAGCCGGAAGTTGCACGGCGCATCACGTTCGCGGGACTGAGGTCTCGATGGACGATCCCACGGTCGTGAAGAGCCAGAAGTCCGGTGGCGACGTCGGTCATCATTACTGCCGCTTCGTCCCATCCCCAAGGCGCCGTCAGAAGGCTTCGAAGATCCTCACCGTCGATGAACTCCTCGGCCCAGACGACCGCCTGCACCTCGCCGGCGCCGTCCTCGATGGTGAGCAGGTTGCTTCGAACGCCGACCAGATTGGCGTTTCGCGCTCCATCGAGAGCATCGAACTCGCGCTCTGCACGCAGAAGCGTGGTTTCTGGGCCCTCCGGACCAAGAGCAAGTTCCACGATCTTGACGGCAACACGTTCACCGTCTAGTTCGCCTTCGACGACTGTCTTCTGTCCGCCCGTATTGAGGATTGTGGGGTTAGCAACACCGAGAGCCCGAACCGCCTCGTCGACGATGTCAGTCATTGGCAGTCCTTCGAGCACTCGCCCAGCATGTCCGTTGCGTCGAGCATTGATTCGCTGGCCATCAGCCGTAGGTAAGCGGGCACCCTCTGAACTCGGGCGGCGGTGAGGCTCCTCCCCGCCACGACGACGCCTAGTCCGTGGCGTCGAGCCTCTGCTACGAGGTCGGGCCTGTTTCGAGCTGTTTCAAGAACCACCGTCGACCACCGATTCCAAAGTGCGTAGTGGCGTGCCTGACGCAAAGCGGACTGCCACTCCTTCACCTTCGCCTCGTAGGCGGCGGTCCGCACCACGGGTGCTAGTGCCGCGTGCCGCCGAAGGCGCCCATCCGAGAGAATGAACACGTGTCCGGTGGCAGCGAGTTCGCGTGCCGTGCGAGCCACCGAGCTCGGAGTCATTCCGGCGCGCGCTGCGACCTCATCGACCGCTCGTGCGTAGCGCCCGGAGAGTGCCGCAACGAGTCGCGCCTCGGCCATGACCCGAAGAGGACGGAGTTCCGAGCTGCGTCGAGCGTCCAAGCGAGAGTTCAGGGGGAAGGCCAACACGAAGTCCGCCCGACCGAACGGCCCGGCGAACTCCTGGACCAAGAAGGAGTCTCCACGTCCGCTCGCGAATTCGTCCGCTGCCTGCCGCACCGCGTGGTGCACACGAAGTTCGTCACCCGGCTGGAACGCGTGCGCGGGCACGGACTGGCTTGAGCGTATTTCGACGACGGACACCGTGCACCTCCTCTACTCGACCGTAGTCATCGGGACCTGGCTCCGGCCGAGCGCATACGAGCGAGTTCGACGGAGACACCCGACTTGAGCTCGCGATCTGCCCCAGTCATCAACGCCGGATGGATGCAGTCGGCCCCCGACCCACCCGAGTGACTTTGTCCTGACGCAGACCCTCCGCTCGCTGCAGAACCGGCGAGCGCGCGCCTGGCGCACGCGTCGCTCCGACGTGGCGCACCCCACCTATCGACACGCAAGCCGGACCGAGGTCATCGATCGCAGCGCCCCGAACCGGCGTTCGGTACCACCAAGCTGGACCCGGACGACTGAGATCACAGTCGAAGACCCGGGTAGGGCGGACCCGCCGGTTCATCGATACCGAGGTCGGCCGGTTCGACGATCATCTCGCCCGGGCCGGCGAAGTGGTCTCGAGGGTCGTCCCATGTCTCCCAGGTCTGGGTGTCCGGGTCCCAGCCGATCCAGGCCTCCGCTCCGTCCTTGGTGCTGAAGCGGACCATGTCCGCACGGCCGTCAGCGGCAACGCGAAGAGACCGAGCTGCCGAGGCGAGGCGGGGGTGGACGCTCTCCCCCGCCGGCGGACCTGCGGAGACGTCGTCGTCGCTCAGCCCGAGCGGCGGCGTGTTCGGACCAGATTGACGGCCGACCGGCGTGAACTGGAAGTGGTACTCGACGTCCGGGTCGGCAATGTTCGCCGGTGATGGCTCGCTGATTCGTCCCTGCCGGTCGACCGCCAGGATCCCGGTGATCGAGTAGGCGGTGGCGGTGACATCGTCCTCGCTCTCGGCCACGGCGTGGAGGTGACGCTCCGGGGTCGGCGGGCGAGACCGTCGGATGACCGAGTCAACGATCTCGCCCGCCTGTTGGTCGAGCCGGCGACTCACGAACGAGCTCCCGGGTCGGGGCGTTGGCTCGTCGATCGGAAGAATCGTTCGAGGCCAGCGTTCGGGGCCGTATTCATGGAGGATCGTGCGCGCTTCCTCCGGCTCCCATAAGTCGTACGGCGAGGCCCAGAGACCTTCGCACACCGCCGCGATCTGGTCGACGTTCAAGGTGTCTGTTCGCCCTCGGATGATGTCGTCGACGAAGGCTTCGTCGAGGCCGAGGCCGCGGGCGAACATCCCAGTGTCGGTGTCGCCGAAGTCCGCCTGGTAGTCGGCGAGGACTCTGGCGACGGGGGCGGCCGGAAGGTGACCTGTGGGTGGTGGAGTGTCGGCGACAGCTGCAGTGGATGGCACTGTCGCGTTCGCGAGTTCCGGTCTGGACTGTTCCTCGAACCAGGAGCTGACGCGATGGGCGACCCATGCCGGATCGTTGCCAGCAAGACATGCCGCAGCCCACCCGGACAGGGCGATGTCGACGTCGGCCCGGGTCTGCAGCCGACCGAGAAGACGAACGTCGGTCGCGTCGTCCAGCGGCGTGGAGGTGACGTCACCGGTGTCCGGGTCCCAGGACACCCGCCACTCTCGGAGCGACTCGGGGTCGGGGTCGGCCCAGGTGGAGCCGTAGTCGACCTGTGGCGCAGATCCGAGCGGGAATTGCGTGTGCTCGCTCATCGCTGCGGCCCTGCCGTCTCACGTCGAGTTCTGGCCTGGTGATGAGCGAAGTCGATGACCGTTGCGGGTGTCGGATCGTCGGCGTCTTCGTCGTAGTCCTCGTCGGGTAGGTCGAGTGCTTCGCCGATCATCGGACCTGGCGGGATCGATCTCGGGCGGAGCCCCTCTGGGTTGAACAACCGCGGGGGGTCGGGTGTCGACTCCACGGCCGGTGGGTCCTCCCGGAGGCCCTGTCCGTCTGGCGGCTGGGGCGGCGGTTCTTGCGGCTTCGGTGGTGCGGAGGGTCGCTTTGTCGTTGCCTTTGCTCGCAGGCGACGGTTCTTGAACCACGGCCGGAGACGGATCTTGATGGGCGGAACGTTGCCGTAGATGAGCACGCCCCGTCCGTCGTCGAGTGTTCGCGCGAGCGCCGGAGACATCAGCGGTCGCCACTCCGCCCCGGTGGTCGACGAGCGTTGGCCACCGTGCTGTCGAGTGACCGATGGCCGATCTATCGAGTGGTCGCCGATCAGTTGGGACGCGAGGTTGAGAGTGTCGACGTCCTTGCAGCCGGGCAGCAGGACCATCCCTCGGTGGTTGTTCACGATGGTCTTGGCAGACCGGTCGAACCGTCGCTCGAGCTGGGCGAGGTCCTGGAAGACGGTGACGAGCTGGATTCCGTGGGACGCGGCGGTGGAGACGACCTGGTCGAGTCCGTGAACCGGGGCGATGTTGGCGCACTCGTCGAGGACGACGAGCAGGGGCGGATCGAGTGGGCGGCCGGTGGCGGCGACGCGGGCGTAGGCAGCGTCGATGACCTGTCGCACGATGGTGGAGAAGACCGTCTGGAAGCGATCCTGGTCTGCCAGCGGTGCGGTCACGTACAGCGTCGATGCTGCGCCGTCGGCGAACAGGTCGCTGGCCACGATCTCGGACGAGCCGGCAGAGCGTGCGACGACCGGGTCCAAATAGACGGCCAACATCTGTTGGCAGACCTGGAACAGGCTCGATCGAGCTTCCTCGGCGCGTAGAAAGGTCGAACGGTGTGCGGTGAGCGCATCCGGGGAGTCGCCGATCAGGTCGGCGACGGCTTCGAACTCTGCTGCGTCGACCCACCGGGCCACGTCGGTAATCGTCCCGCCCGACCGGGCGGCGGCGAAGAGGTAGGGAGCGAGGAGCTTCTCGGCGCCCGAGTACCAGAAGGCCGCCATCTTGACCCCTTCGCCGACCGCGGCCTTGCCTGCCGCCGCCAGCGCCGATGCGTCGGCCATGGCCCCCTCCCAGGTCGTCGACGCGGCCATGGGCGACCAAGACGACCCGGGATGATCGGTGACGTCAGCTGGGTCGAAGACCTGGACCCGCCCTTTCGTTGACCGCCATCCGGCGGTGTCGTCGACGAGGTCCCCTTTGGTCGACGTGCACAGGACCGGTCCCGGCCATTCCAGGATCGCGGGCACGGCGAGTCCGGTGGTCTTGCCCGACTGTGTCGAGCCGAAGACCAAGAGTGAGTGTCGTTCTTCGACGGCGACCAATCCGCGTCCGAGTCCGGTGCTTCGGCCGACGACGAGCCGAGACCCCGTTCGAGCAACACGCAAGCGTCGGCGCTGCCGCCAGTTCGCCCAGTCGATCCCGTCGCCATCGGACCGCGCCGGCGATGGGGTCCGCGTGGCCGCCAGCCACAACACGAGCGCTCCCATCACCAACGCTGCAGCCGTTCCGTAGAACGCCAGCGGACCGGGTGGGCGTCCGCCACGGTTGACCGAGTCCCATGCTCGTCCTGGATCACCCGGGGCTGCAGCGACACCGCGGAGGATCTCGGGAATGTCAACCACTCGGTACTCGGGCACCGCACGGTCGACGATCAACGCGGAGAGATGCCCCGTCAGCAGCACCGCAGCGACCGCACCGAGGGCGAGGACCAGGACGATTCCGAAAACGTCCTCCCACTCGCTGCCCGGCCGGTGCCCGGACATGGGACGTGAATGACCCCACTCGTGCGTCATCACCGAACCGCCGAATCTGTGTCTTGTTGTCTCATACCCGGCCAATGCCGGGCCGGGCACTCGAGCGGCCACCAGACGATGGATCCGGGAACGAACCGCCGGTCAAGACGTAGTGGTCGAGTCCGGTTCGGACGGCAGATCGTCGAGGAACTCGATGTCGGTGGCGACGACGTACCAGCGATGGCCGGTCTCACCGTCTACCCCGGCCCAGGTGCGATGTTCGAGTCGGCCCGTCGCCACGATGCTTCGGCCGGGCCGCCCGGCCCGATTGGTGATCCCTGCGAGTCGACCCCAGGTGTCGACGTCGATCCACAGTCGACCGCCGCGGTTCTTGGCGCGACCCGACGCGAGACGGATGGTGGTGACGACCGACTTGTCGGTCTCCTTGCGTACCGGTTGGCCTTCGATACGGCCGGTGATGGTGATCGTGTTCATGTCAGTGTTCTCCTCGGTGGTCCTATCTGGCGTTGACCGACCAGTGCCACGGTTCGCTCGGCAGGTTGAAGAGGCCGTACGCGGGACCGTGGCGGACGAGCCAGCCGTAGGCAGGGTCGCTGCGCGAGGTGATCGAGGCGGCGTTGTTCGTGAAGTCGACCGCGAGGCCCTGTTCGTGCATGGAGCGGCCGGGAATCGCCGTTGGCACCCGACAGGTCGACGGTGGGGCCGAGTAGACGTCGGGGCATCCGTTGCGAGTGCGGAGATCGATCTGCGTCTGGGTCGAACGCCATCCCCAGCCGGCGAGAACGAGTCCGTCGGCGCGTGCTGCTGCGAGGAGCCGAGCAAGGTTGGGGGCGAGCGACGCGTGAACGGTGATTCCCTGGACTGTGGCCAATGGAACGTTGCCTGCCTCCGAGCCTGGGGGGCCAGTCGCGGTGGCGTACGTGGCGGCCCAGCCGAGGACGGCGCTGACGTACTCGGCGGAGTTGTTGTACCGGCGCAGTGCGACGGCGACGTCTTCGAGAACTTGATCTGTTCCACAGAGGAGATCGGCGGCCGCCGCTGCGGCGTCATCGATGTTATGGGGCGAAGCAACGCCGTCGCCATTGGCGTCGAGGCCCCAGTGCGCCCAACTGGCGGTGATGAACTGCATCGGACCCGTGGCGTGGTCCCAATGCGGGTCGTCGTGCCAAGGGGACCCCCCGGCAGGCGTCCGGATGGCACTGGTGGCGTTGGTCCCGTCGAGTGCGATCCCGACGATGAACGGAGACACGTTGCCGTGGGCGTCGATCTGGCCACCGAAGATCCGTCCGTGATCGGATTCGACGCGTCCAATCGCTGCAAGGACCGGCCAATCGAGACCGTTGCATCGGTCGGCGGCGGAGATGTAGGCCGCGAGCGCGGGGGCCGGGATATCGCCGTTGTAGGTGCCCGCTGCCGACGGAGGCGTGCCGGCGAGAGCAACGATGATCGCCATCATGGGCAGACCAACGACCGTGAGGAGTGCGGTCAGGCCGACGGCGATCAACCTGGGGGCCCGCTGCTTCACCTCGGCAACTGCCCGCTTCTTCGCCGCAGCGACAACGACTGCGGGGATCATGGGGAGTTCCGGGAGGCTCGATGTTCGACGCGGCTCCGCGCGCGCCGTGCCCGCCGCGTGGTCGGTGCCGGACCGGACACGCTGGTTGTTCGCGCTCGAGCTCCGGCGGCAGAGACCTGCGAGTGCTCGATTGCATGTGTCTGGCCGGCCCGTCGGCTGTACGCGCGTTCCTGCAGTTTGTAGCGGCCCACGGTCTGTGCGCCCCGACGCATTCGGCCCGGCGGCCCGGATGAAGCGCCGGCAGCGAGACCGAACCCGGAGACACCGGCGGCATGGGCCGGAGCGGAGGGCCGGCGAGGACCGCCCGTCCCAGAACCGGGGCGCGCCGATGCCGCCGCCGCTCCGATGCCCGCGGCGAACCCGTGTCCGGCGGTGATCAGCCGCTTGCGAGCGAGTATGGCCACGACGACTGCGACATCGACCAGCGCGAAGCGGGCGAACATCGGCATCGAGTCAGATCCGGCCAGCAGCGCCTGGATCAGCATCAACATGACGGCGAGAAGAAAGCTCATGCCGACCATGGCCAGAATCGATCGCAGGACCATGGTCATCCAGCGGACTGCCAGGCCCCGGCCGGAGCCGGGGAGTACCGCCAAGGCTGCTGCGAACGGGAGGGCGATGAATGCAACCGCCACGGCGAGCTGGGCAACGACAACGGTGAGGGCGACCAGTCCGACGAGCACGGCCATGATCACGGCGGCGACGAAAGCGAGGAACGCCCCGAACAGACGTTGCGCTGTCGGCTCGTGGTTGAACTCCGCCAACTCTTCACAGCCGGCGTCGTCCATGGCGTCGCGTGGTGCATCGTCGGAGCCGTGTGGTCCGGTGGCGACGATCTGGTCTCGGACTCGCTCGCAGCCAGCGTCCATGGTCGTCGTGCCCCAGTTGAGGACGTCGTAGGGATCCTCGACGAAGGAGTGGTGTAGCTCTGCCTGGATCGGAGCGACGACCATTCCCGACTCATCCGGAGTCGACGGCGGGGCATGTCCAGTGCCGGAGGCCAGGGTGACGGTCGAGAGACGCGACATCGTGTCGAACGTGCCCGTGAGGTAGCCCGCCGGATTGGCCAGCATGATTCCCGCGAGGCCAGCGAGGAGCGCAGACGTGATGAACTCCCCCGCTGCATGGGTCACCCGTCCTCGAAGGGCGGTCAATGCAACCCATGCGACCATCAGGAACCATGCGAACGCTCCAAGGTCGAGCGGCCCCACGATCCTGGTGTCGAACGCTCTGGCCATGGACAGCGCAGGATCGGTGATGAGCGAGGCGGCGTCGAAGCTGTACGCCCAACCGGCCAACCATGCCGCGACCGCCGTTGCTGTCCGCCCGCCCTGGAACGCCAGGTCCGTGAAGGTGCAATAGACCTTGCGCGACAAGTGATTCCACGCGCCCTCGTCGCAGCCGATGTCGTAGCTCGAGGACGGGTAGCGACCCCAACAGCCCTCCGGCACCAGCTCCTCGACTGCCGTGGATCCAGACGTCGCACATCCGCCGTTCGTGTCGGCCGCGCGGATCTCGTCGAGGTCCTCGTCGACGGGAACCACCGGTGTGGGTGCCGGCACGACGATCGGGACCTGCGGACCAGTGGTCGGCGGCTCCGTCTCCTGCGCCGAGGCGCCCGATGCCGTCGTGGCGGTCACGACGACGCTGAGCAGAAGGAGTCCGAACAGCGGCGGAAGGTGGTGCCGTCCGGTCATCGGTCATCCTCAGCGAGGGCGACGGAGAGTGGGGTGCCACGACGACGACGAGCGCGATCTCGCGCTGCTCGGATCGCCTCCGCATCGATGGAGCATTCCGGGTGTCGGTCCCGCCGCGGCGACGGTGCGTGTACGTCGGCGGTCCCGACGCTGAGACCTGGAAGGGGCTTGCGCACTTCGTC
>JAPKDO010000380.1 GCA_028822535.1 Acidimicrobiales bacterium | reverse complement strand
CGGCCCGTCGGCAGTCGAACCGAGGGGCAACAAGAGGAGTACCCGTGGCCGTCGTCACGATGAAGCAACTGTTGGAGGCCGGAGTCCACTTCGGTCACCAGACCCGCCGGTGGAACCCGAAGATGAAGCGCTTCATCTTCGGTGAGCGCAACGGCATCTACATCATCGACCTGGACCAGACCCTGGACCGGATCGAGTCCGCCTACACCTTCGTCCGCGACCTGGTCGCCGACGGCGGCACGATCATGTTCGTCGGCACCAAGCGCCAGGCCCAGGACGCCGTGCAGTCCTACGCCGAGAAGTGCGGCATGCCCTACGTCAACCACCGTTGGCTCGGCGGCATGCTCACCAACTTCCAGACCATGTCGAAGCGGGTCGGGAAGATGCAGGAGTACCGACGCATGAAGACGTCGGGCGAGTTCGAGGCCATGCCCAAGCGCGAGGCCCTGCAGAAGAGCCGCGAGCTCGACAAGCTCGAGAAGTACCTCTCCGGGATCGCCGGCATGGAGCGTCAGCCCGACGCCGTGTTCATCCTCGACACCAAGAAGGAACACATCGGCGTCACCGAAGCCAACAAGCTCGGTATCCCGATCGTGGCCGTGGTCGACACCAACTGTGACCCCGACACCGTGCAGTACGTGATCCCGGGCAACGACGACGCCATCCGCTCGGGCACGCTCATGTGCCGAGTGATCGCCGACGCCGTGGCCGAGGGTCGCTACATGGCCTCCCGCAAGGCCGAGGCAGCCCAGGCCCGCAGCCTCCTCGACGAGGACAAGGTCGCGGCCGAACAGGCCGAGGCCCGCCGTCAGGCGCTCGCCGAGGCGAAGTCTCGCGAGGCCCGCCTCGCCGGTGCCCCCACGGCCCCGTCGGTCGCGAACGCCGCACCGGAAGAGATCGCCGCTGCCGCTGCCGATCAGGAGGCTGCTGCGTCCGAGACGGCCGCTGCCGCGCCGACGCCCGGCGCGACCGGCAACGACCAGGCCACGGATCCCGCTGCCGACACGCCCTCCGAGGAGATCGTGAAGGAAGGCGCGGGCGAGACCCCGGTCGACACCGCAGCGGAGCAATCCGCACCGTCCGAGACCACCCCCGACTCCACGGAGGCCTGAGCCCACGATGGCCGAGTTCACCGCGAAGGACGTCCAGGCACTCCGGCAGGCAACCGGTGCCGGCATGATGGACGCGAAGAAGGCCCTCGTCGACGCCGACGGGGACTTCGACGCCGCTGCGAAGAAGCTGCGCGAGAAGGGTCTGGCCAAGGCCGCGACCCGATCCGATCGCGACAACGTCGAAGGTGTCGTCGCTGTCGCCGACACCGACGCCGGCGCCGCGATCATCCAGCTCAAGTCCGAGACCGACTTCTCGGCCAAGTCCGACGACTTCGTCGCCCTGGCGAACGACATCGCCGGCGCGGTCGCCGCCGAGGGCCCCTCGGCCACCGAGGGCTTCCAGTCCCGGATCGATGACCTCAAGGTCACGCTCAAGGAGAACATCGAGCTCGGCTCGGTGACCCACGTGGCCAAGAGCGACGGACAGGTCGTCGACACCTACGTCCACGTCCAGGACGGTCGCGGGGTCAACGGGGTCATCACCGTCCTCGACGGCGGCGACGCCGAGTTGGCACACGACATCTCGATCCACATCGCATTCACGAAGCCCGCCTACCTGACCCGCGACGAGGTGCCCCAGGCGGCGATCGACGAGGAGCGCGAAACGCTCACCGAGATCACCCGCAAGGAAGGCAAGCCCGAAGAGGCGCTGCCCAAGATCGTCGAGGGCAAGCTCGGCGGTTGGTTCCGTGACCAGGTGCTCATCGAGCAGAAGTTCGTGCGCGACGAGAAGCAGACGATCGAGAAGATCCTCGGCGATGCGACGCTCGTGAAGTTCGAACAGGTCGTCATCGGATCCTGAGACGTGTTCAGGGCCTACGGCTCCGCCGCAGTCGTGCCGGCTGCTCGCTGGCGCTCCCGACGCCGGCCTTCCCCGAGGGGGAATCATCGCTGATTCCGTGACTTCCGACGAATCACCCACCGAGACGCGCTGGAAGCGGGTCCTTCTCAAGTTGTCGGGCGAGGCGTTCGCCGGCGATGCCGGCTTCGGCATCGACGGCGACACCGTCGGCCAGATCGCCGAAGAGGTCCTCGACTGCCGGCGGATGGGCGTCGACGTGGCGGTCGTCGTCGGCGGCGGCAACCTCTGGCGCGGCATGACGGGCGCCGGCAAGGGAATGGATCGCGCCCAGGCCGACTACATGGGCATGCTCGGCACGGTCATGAACGCGTTGGCGCTCCAGGACATCCTCGAGCGCAAGGGCCAACCGACCCGGGTGCAGACCGCCATCCACATGGCCCAGATCGCCGAGCCCTACATCCGGCGCAAGGCGATCCGTCATCTCGAGAAGGGCCGGGTCGTGATCTTCGGGGCTGGCAATGGCAACCCGTTCTTCACGACCGACACCACCGCAGCGTTGCGGGCCGTCGAGATCGACGCCGAAGCCGTGCTCAAGGGCTCGCACTCCGGGGTCGACGGGATCTACACCGCGGATCCGAAGAAGGACGCAGACGCCACCAAGATCGACGCGCTGACCTACCTCGACGTGCTCAACAAGGGTCTCGCGGTCATGGACAGCACGGCGATCACGCTGTGCATGGACAACCACCTGCCGATCCTGGTGTTCGACTTGATGACGCCCGGCAACGTGCGGTCCATCTTGTCCGGTGAGGCGATCGGTACGCTGGTTTCGTGACCGCCCATGAGTAACGAGCTCGTCGAGATGATCCTCGACGACGTCAAGGAGAAGATGACGGCGACCGTGTCGCACACGCGCGCCGACTTCTCGAGCATCCGCACCGGCCGCGCCTCCCCGGCGCTGGTCGAGAAGATGATGGTCGAGTACTACGGCTCCGAGGTCCCGATGCAACAGCTCGCCGGCTTCAGCGTCCCCGAGGCCCGCACGCTGGTCATCACCCCGTTCGACAAGGGTGCGATGAACGACATCGAGCGTGCGATCCAGCAGTCCGACCTCGGGCTCAACCCGGCGAACGACGGCGCGGTGATCCGGCTGCTCTTCCCGCAACTCACCGAGGAACGTCGTAAGGACTTCGTGCGGGTCGTCAAGCAGAAGGCCGAGGACGGGCGGGTCCAGATCCGCAACCAGCGTCGGGCGGCGCGCCAGGAACTCGAATCACTCCAGAAGGACGGCGACCTCTCCGAGGACGACCTCCGTCGGGCCGAAGCGGAGCTCGACAAG
>JAPKDO010000056.1 GCA_028822535.1 Acidimicrobiales bacterium | reverse complement strand
TGCCGGGCGGGTTCCGACGATGACCGGCATCCTGCGCGCCACCGGGGGCCGCCGGTCGCGCGAGCTGGCCCGGGCGCCGTCCCGGTTGGGTCTGCCGCAGGTCCCGGAGCGGCTGGTGCCCGATGCCACGACGTCGATGGTGTGCGGGTACTGCTCGACGGGCTGTTCGCTCGACGTGCACCTGCGCGACGGCGTGGCCGTGAACCTGTCTCCCAATCCGAACCATCCGGTGAACATCGGCGCCGCGTGCCCGAAGGGGTGGGAAGCGCTGACGCCGATGCAGGCACCCGATCGCCTGACGACGCCGCTGCTCCGCAACCGCCACGGATCGCTCGAACCGGTCTCGTGGGCCGAAGCGCTCGACGTCTTCTGCGACCGCTTCAAGGCACTGCAGAGCGATCACGGCGACGAGTCGGTCGCATTCCTCTCGACCGGCCAGATCCCCACGGAGGAGATGGCGCTGCTGGGAGCGCTCTTCAAGTTCGGCATGGGCTTCCGCCACGGCGATGGCAACACCCGCCAGTGCATGGCGACGTCGGTCGTCGCGTACAAGCAGGCGTTCGGCTTCGACGCTCCGCCGTACACCTATGCCGACTTCGAACAGTCCGACGTCGTGGTGCTCGTCGGATCGAACCTCGCGGTCGCCCACCCGATCATGTGGCAGCGCCTCATGCGGAACCCCCACGACCCGACGATCATCGTGGTCGACCCGCGAGCGACCGAGACCGCGCAGGGCGCCACACATCATCTCCCGCTCGAACCGAAGTCCGACCTGACGCTGCTGTACGGGTTGGCGAAGCTGCTTCTCGACCTCGACGCGGTCGACCACGACTTCGTCGCCGCACACACCACGGGCTTCGACGAGTTCGTGGCGCACGTCTCCGAGTACGACGTGGAGACCGTCAGTGGCGTCACGTGCCTCCCGGTCGACGTGTTGCACGACACCGCGCGCATGATCGCTGCGGGCGAGCGCGTGAGCTTCTGGTGGACCATGGGCGTCAACCAGTCACACGAGGGCGTCCGCACCGCGCAGGCGATCATCGATCTCGCGCTCATGACGGGGAACATCGGCCGACCCGGCACCGGTGCGAACTCGATCACCGGTCAGTGCAACGCCATGGGGTCGCGCCTGTTCTCCAACACCACGTCGTTGTTCGGTGGCCGGGACTTCGCCGACCCTGCGCATCGGGCGGAGATCGCGTCGATCCTGGACATCGACGTCGAACGGATCCCCGACGCGCCGTCGAAGGCGTACGACCAGATCATCGAGGGCATCGCCGCCGGGACCACGAAGGGCCTCTGGGTGATCGCCACGAACACGGCGCACTCCTGGATCAACCAGAGCGAGGCCCACGACCTGCTGGACCGCCTCGACTTCCTGGTGGTGCAGGACCTCTACGGCGACACCGAGACAGCACAGCGCGCCGACCTCGTGCTGCCGGCGGCGGGATGGGGCGAGAAGGAAGGGACCTTCATCAACTCGGAGCGGCGGATCGGGCCGATCAAGCGGGTGTTGCGGGCGCCGGGACAGGCGCTCGCCGACTTCTGGATCTTCAAGGCGATCGCCGACCATTGGGGGTGCGGCGAACTGTTCGACCGTTGGGCGAGCCCGGAGGCGGTGTTCGGGATCCTGCAGGAGTGCTCGGAAGGGCTGCCGTGCGACATCACCGGTATCGACGGCTACGAGATGCTCGACGCCGAGGGCGGGGTGCAGTGGCCATTCGCCCGCAGCGATGGGACGCCCGGACGGGAACGACGACTGTTCGAGGACGGCCGGTTCTTCACGCCCGACGGTCGCGCCCGGTTCGTCGTCGACTCGTCACGTCCTCCGGCCGAACGACCCGACGATCGGTATCCGTTCGTCCTCCTGACCGGCCGGGGCTCGACGAGTCAATGGCACACGCAGACACGCACCGGTCGATCGGACGTCCTCCGCGATCTGTATCCGGCGGACGCCTACGTCGAGGTGCATCCGTCGGATGCGGCGATGCTGGGGGCCGGCTCGCACGGGATCGGGTCGGGCGCCCGGGTCCGGGTCGAGTCCCAGCGCGGGGCGATGGATGCCACCGTGTTCGTCACCTCGTCGGTGGCGCCGGGCCACGTGTTCGTGCCGATGCACTACGCGGAGACGAATCGGCTCACCTTCCCGTCGGTCGACCCGCACTCACGGCAGCCGTCGTACAAGTACTGCGCCGTCCGACTCCGCGTGCCCGACCACTGGGAGCGGTGAGGGGTCAGACCAGCGTGAGGAGCGCCATCACGCCGAACACGGGGACACCGAACGCGAGACCGAGGAGACCCAGGGAGCCCCAGGTGATGTAGAGCACGTCCCGCGGCCCGTAGGAGATGACGGTGGTGCCGGCGCCCAGCAGTTCACGGTGCTCGTCCGCCACCTCGTTGAAGACGCGTTTGAACCGCAGGAGCAGACGGGCGGTCGAGACCAGCCGCCGTACGCGGCCCTTGCCGGCGGCGTCGTCCGCATGGTCGGCGATCTCGGTGAGCGGGCCCATCATCTGTCGTGGGATCTCGACGAGCTCGGGGAGTCGGTGGCCGATCGTCGTCATCGCGTCGCGCAACGCGGCAAACCGTTTGCCGGCGAGATTCAACAAGAACGCCGGGACCAGCAGGATCGGCAGGGCGAGGAGCAACGCCAGCCACCATTCGCTCAGGGCGTCGCTGACCACGACGAGGAGCCCGACGTCGACCAGCGCCAGCACGATGGCGATCCCCACCAACACCCGGATGGAGCCGAGGACCGCGCCGGTCAGTCGGATCGCGAGGCCGAGTACGACGCGGAACAACGTGTCGCGGCCAGGGTCCGTCGGATCGTCGTTCGCTTCGACGACCTCGGCCGCCTTCGAGAACTCGGACGCCTGCAGCGAGCCGTATTCGCGGATCCTGGCGGCCATCTCGTGCAGGACGCCTTCGGCCTGGTCGAGATCGGTGCCGGCGGGACTGCGCTGCATCGCCCGATTCAACCACCGACCGCGTAGCCTCGCAGGCTCCATGGAACGCTTCGGATTCGTCGGACTCCCCAACGCAGGGAAGTCCTCCCTCTACAACTCCCTCGCCGGCGGTGGCGCGCTCGCGGCCCCGTACGCCTTCGCCACGACCGACCCAAACGTCGGCGTGGCCAAGGTCCCCGACCACCGCCTCGGCAAGCTCGCCGAGATGAGCGCGTCGAAGAACGTGATCCCGGCGTCGGTGCAGTTCGTCGACATCGGCGGCCTCGTCGAGGGTGCCTCGCAGGGCGAGGGACTCGGCAACCAGTTCCTGTCGCACATCCGCGAAGTCGACGCTGTCGTGTTCGTGCTGCGGGCGTTCGAGGACGGCGACGTTCCCGGGCCGTCCGACCCGCTCGAGCACCTGCGCATCGTCGAGATCGAACTCACGCTGGCCGACCTCGACACGGTCGAGAAGCAACTCGACAAGAAGAAGCGGGCGTCGAAGGGCGACAAGTCGCTGCTCCCCGAGATCGATGCGCTGCAACGCGCGGTCGACGTGCTCGGTGAGGGCACGCCGGTCTACCGCTCCGATCTCAAGCCGGACGACCGTGCGCTGCTCCGCGAGCACTTCTTGTTGACCAACCGTCCGGTGATCGCGATCGTCAACGTCGGCGAGGACGACATCGAACGGATCGACGAACTCACCGCTCCTGTCGAGGCCGAGATGTCGGGCTTCGCCGAGGTGGTCGGCATGTGCGTCCAACTCGAGGCCGAGGCTGCCTCCATGGACACCGAGGAGGACCGGCTCGAGATGCTCGACGGACTCGGACTCGGCGAGGGAGCGCTCCCACGGTTCCTGCACGCCGCCTACGAGCTGATGGGCCTGCGTACCTACTTCACGACGGGTGAGAAGGAGTCGCGAGCGTGGACGTTCCGCGCCGGTGCCAAGGCGCCCGAGGCGGCCGGTGTCATCCACACGGACTTCGAGCGCGGCTTCATCCGGGCCGAGTGCATCCGATGGGACGAGCTGCTCGAGTGCGGGTCCTGGAGCGCGGCACGCGATGTCGGGAAGCTCCGGGTCGAGGGCAAGGACTACGTCGTCGACGACGGCGACGTGCTCGAGTTCCGCTTCAATGTCTGAGTGCCGCGTGACAGGCTTCCGGTGTGCCGTGGTTGCTGCGTGACGGAACGGTCCTCGCCAGCCTCGAGGTCGCGTCGAGCCGCAGGGACCGGCGCCGAGGACTCCTGGGCCGAGACGGCCTCGAGGGCGCGCTCCTGATCGAGCGTACGAAATCGGTCCACACCATCGGCATGCGCTTTCCGATCGACGTCGCCCACCTGGCCGACGACGGGACCGTGCTGCGCACGACGACCATGGCCCGTCAACGGCTGGGACTCCCGGTGTTCACGGCGGCGAAGGTCCTCGAGGCCGAGGCGGGAGCGTTCCGACACTGGGAACTCATGCCCGGTCAACAGCTCGAAGTCCGTCGGGGCGAGGAGCCCGCGTGACCGGGCGACTCGTCGTCGTGGGAACGCCCATCGGCAACCTCGGCGACCTGTCGCCGCGGGCGATCGAGGTGCTCGGCGAGGCCGACGTCGTCGCGTGTGAGGACACGCGCCGCACCGGCCGGCTCTTGTCGGCCGCCGGAATCGCCGCCCCGAGGTTGGTCGTCGTCAACGAGCACACGGAGACGGCCGCCGCTTCGTCGCTGATCGAACGACTCCGGGCGGGCGCGACCGTGGTGCTGGTGACCGACGCGGGCATGCCGTCGGTCTCGGATCCGGGCGCCGGTGTCGTGGCCGCCGCAGTGGACGCGTCCGTGGACGTGTCGGTGGTTCCTGGCCCGACGGCCGCCTCCGCTGCGCTCGCTGGCAGCGGACTTCCCTCGGCCCGTTGGGTCTTCGAGGGCTTCCTCCCGCGCAAGGGGGCTGCCCGGACCCATCGGCTCCGGGCAGTGGCAGCCGAGCAGCGGACCGTCATCCTGTACGAGGCGCCGCACCGGATGGTCCGCACGATCGATGACCTGTGCTCCCGATGCGATGGTGATCGGCGCGTCGTGTTCGGACGGGAGATCACCAAGCTCCACGAAGAGTGGTTCCGTGGGACGCTCGAGTCCGCCGTCGTCTGGCTCGACGAGAAGGAGCCTCGCGGGGAGTTCGTGATCGTCCTCGATGGCGCGGCGCCGCCGCCCGACGCGACGGACGACGACCTGCGCGCAGCGCTCGCTGCCGAGCGTTCCGACGGAGCGTCGACCCGCGATGCGGTCGCCGCGGTCACGGACCGTTTCGGCGTGGCGAAGCGGCGGGTCTACGACCTGGCGACGTCGTGACTCAGGTCGCGGTCGCGTCGAGGAGTTCGGCCAGCGTCGACGGTGGCGCCGACTGAACCAACGCGTCGTGGATCCCTCTGATCGCGCCGGGGGAGAGCTCCCACATGCCGTGGTCCTCCTCGGTGATCACGACGACGAGCGCATGGTCGGGCATGCCGTCGACATGCACCGCGCCGGCGACGACGTCTCCCTCGTCCATCGGTTCCCATCGGAGATCGACGGCGAGATGAGCGGGTCCGTCGAGATGGTCCGCTCCCGACACGATGCTCGCCAGACCGGCGAACTCGTCGCTGAGGTGCGCACCGGCAGCGCCGCCCACGTGGACCAGGTCGAGGCACGACAGCGACTGACAGTCCGGATCGGTGGCGACGAGCGTGCCGGCGGTGGGCCATCCCGGCGCGCCGACGGGACGGCTGCGGCCGGGCATCCGGTAGAGCCGGGCCGGGTCGCAGCGTCGTGTCGGCACGAGGCCGGGGACGCCGAAGTCGACGGTCACCAGGTGCGAGGACCGGTGGTGCTGCAGCGTGGGGAGAAGCCGTTGGAGCGTGGCCGGTGCCAGGTAGGCGAAGAAGACGTCGGCGTCGAGGACGAGATCGGGGTCGAACAGGTCGCCGAGGCGGATGTCGGCATCGATGCCGGCGTCCTCCAGGTGAGCGCGCGCCTCGTCCACGAGATCGGGATCGGCCTCGATGCCCGAGACCGCAGCACCGCGTCTCGCCGCCGCCAGCAGCACCTGACCGTCTCCGCAACCGAGGTCACAGACACGCGTACCGTCGCCCACGCCGGCGAGGTCGAGGGCGGCCTCGACCGACGCCTCCTGCGACGGCGCCCAGAATGGCCAGGTGTCGAGATCGCTCAAACGGTGGCGCTGCGGAGCTGTTCGGCCGCGGCCTCAGGGGCGACGATGTTGATCATCACGCCGGTGCCCTGCTCGAAGCCCGCCACCGACGTGAGGCGTGGGCTCAGGTGGACGTGCCAGTGGAACGCGCCCGGATGGTTGTGCGGTGCCGTGTGGAAGACGAGGTTGTAGGCGACGTCGCCGACGACCTCGCGCAGTCGGACCAGGCCGTCACGGATCGACTTGCCGACGGCCACCAGTTCCTTGGGCGAGGCCGCGGTCAGGTGCTCGTGGTGCCCGCGTGGGATCGCGAGCATCTCGTAGGGCGAAGCGCTCCAGTACGGACACAGGAGTACGACGCGTTCGTCGGAGTAGACGACGCGGTGGCCGACCCCGAGCTCGGCGTCGGCGACGGTGCACAGCAGGCACGACCCGTCGAATCGGTCGAAGCCCTGTTGCTCGTCGGCGATCTCGCCCGGCACGAACGGGATGCCGAGCAGCTGACCGTGGGGGTGTTCGATCGAGGCGCCCGCCTCGCGGCCGGCGTTGACGATCGCCTGGGTGTAGCGCGTGCCCGATTGACGAGCGTGGTCCTCCATCCGGTCACGGATGGCGGCCATGACGAGGCCGGTCTGCTTGTCGTCGAGATCGGCCCACGAGCTCTTGTGATCGGGCGACAGCACGAGGACCTCGTGGATGCCGGACGCGTTGGCCTGGGTGAACACGGGGCCGAGGTTGGTGACCCGCATCGGCTCGTTGCCGGAGAACGCCGGGTACTTGTTGGGCACGACACGCACGACCCATGCCCCGTCGGTGCTGTATTCCTCGAGCGATGGGGGCGTGGCTTCCTCGTTGCCGGGGCAGAACGGGCAGGGCCGACCGGGGTCGGACTCGACGGGCAGTTGCCGGCTGACGAAGTGGCCTGGGCGCTCGGCCCGGGTCGACGAGATCGTCACCCACCGTCCCGTCAACGGGTTCAAGCGCAGTTGGCTCACGGGTTCGGAGACTATCGGCGGGGCTCCCGTGTGCTGAACACACTGACGTGGATCGCGCTCGATGATCCGAACGGCTCATTCACCCAACCGCCGTGCCGTTCGACGAGCGTGAGACCGGCGGACTCCGCCAGTCGATCGATCCCCGCCGGATCGGTGAAGTGCAGGTGCCACGGCCGCAGCCGTACCGGCTCACCGTCACGGAGCTCGACGTGGTGTCCCGAGACCGTGCCGGCCTCGGGGTCCGTGCGACTGATCCGTAGGACCGCCATGTCGGCATCGAGGCGGACGACGTCGACGTGATCGGAGCGCTCGCTCGCCCCGTCCCCTGGGACGAATGCTTCGATGACGAGGATGCCGCCGGGACGGAGCATCTCCGCCGCTCGTCGGATGGCCGTTCGCTGCAACGCCCGGCTGGGGAGGTTGAAGAGCGTGTTGAACGCGATCAGCACGGCGGCGGCCGCGCCGGCGCGGATCGGCGGCTCGGCCATGTCGGCGGCGACGACGGGTACCGTCGGATCGAGGGTCACCGAGTGGCGCAGCATCTCGATCGACGCGTCGATGCCGACGACGGGGAGACCGGCGTCTCGTATGGGCGCGGCGAGTCGGCCGGTGCCGCTTCCGAGTTCCACGACCAGTCCGTCGCCGCCGACGCGTTCACGGAGGAACGACGCGGTCTCCGACGGCGATGACACGTCGGCGTACCACTCGTCGTACACGTCGGCGAACGCGTCGCCGTAGGTCGTCGGGCGGTAACCATCCATCCCGCAATGATGGCGTGCGAGAGCCACAGGTACATTTGGCGGCGGATGACTGAGGACCACCGGCGGCCAGCGCAGTACACCTCGCTGCGCGACGACCGTCTCCGGGGTTGGCTCGGCACGACGGTCCGCTCCTACTCGCCCGCGCTGGGCCCGATCCTCGCCGACCACGGAATCGACCGGCCACGCCGAGCGACGCTCGAGGCTCTGCGCGCGTTGCCCGTCGTGCCCGTCGACGATCTGGGTGACGGACATCGCCATGTGCTCGAGCCGGGGGTGGAGGGCTTCGGGCGCTCGGCCGCGCTGTCGCTCCAGGTCCGGTTCCTGCTGGCCGATGTCGTCGGCCGACGAGACGACTTCGCCCGTCGACACATCGATCCGCGGTTCAAGCCGATCCTGTGGACGCAGGAGCCGACGATGCACGGAACGCGTTTCGTGGCCAACACCGCGACCGATCTCGACCGGCTGGCCACGCTGGGACGTCGTGCGTGGGCGACGTCGGGGGTCCGTGCCGACGATCGGGTCCTCCTGGTCGACGACGGCTCCGCCGGCACCGTTCACCGGCAGATGATCGAGGGCTGTCGCAATGCTGGGATCGCCGTTCTCATCGCCCGGATCGACGATGCTGCCGCGCTGATGCGTACCGCTCGCCCCACGGTGGTGGCCGGGCCGGTCGACGTCGTCGCGTCGCTGTCGTCGTCCTTCGGGCCGTCGGTACGATCCATCTGCGTCGATGTGGGAGACGAGCCCGACCTCGTGCTCGACGCCGACCTCCCGGTCGCCCGGTGGTGGGCACCGCCGGCCGCACGGGCAGCGTGGGTTGGCTGTCCGGGCGGTGCGGGCTTCCACACCTGGCCCGAGGACGAACTCGCCGAGATCGTGGACGGCTCGCTCGTGTGGTCGGCCGTGGGCTGGCACGGATCGGTGTGGTTGCGCGTCGACACCGGCGTCCTGGCGACGATCGACGACGCGGCGTGCCCATCGTGCGACCGCACCACCCTGCGGGTGCTCGTCGGGGACCCGTCGTGAGCGCGCCGTGGGCCATGCCGGGGACGGGCCCCGCGCAACCCTCCACGTCGTCGACCCATGAGGACGAGGCTGCGACCTCCCAGCCCGACGTCGGCACGACCGACGATCACCTCGACCCGCCACTCCCGCCGCCCCCGGTGCCGCTCCGGCCGATGACGATCCCCGACCTGCTCGACGGGTCGTTCGCCATCCTCAAGCGACGCCCTCGCGACGTCCTCACGCTCTCGGCGGCGTTCGTCGTCCCGATCCAGTTGTTGTCGGCCATCCTGCTCCGAGACGTCCTCGGTGCTGGCGGATTCATGGGCACCGGCGTGGGCGACCCGACCACGACCGTCGGGTTCGAAGACTCCGGGGAGGTGACCGGCCTCGGTGCGACGATGACGAGCGCGCTGATCGCGCTCGCGTCGCTGGCGTTGCTCACCGGGGCGCTGGCTGCGATGGTCGCGGATTGGTACGACGGGGTCCGCCGGCCGCCGTGGACGCTGATCAAGGTCACCATGCGGCGGGCTCCCGCCCTGATCGTCGGCGTCGTGGTGGTCCACGTCCTCGAGTTCGTCGGGCTGGTCGGCGTGGTCATCGGCGCCTACATCCTCATGGGCATGCTGCAGCTGGTCAGCCCGATCATCGTCGCCGAGTCGGTCGGCCCGTTCCGTGCCGTGCGCCGTTCGATGCAGCTGACCGGGTCGAAGTTCTGGCGGTCGATGGGCGTCCCGGCCCTCGTCGGGCTCATCGGCGCGATCGTCGGGTTCGGCTTCCAGTTGATCCCCGAGCTCGTCACGATCGTCGTGTCCGACGACTGGAACTGGCTGATCCGGTCGTCCGGAGCGACGCTGGCCCAACTCGTTGCCGCACCGTTCACCGCCGGTGTCGCCGTGCTCTATCACCTCGACCTGCGTGCCCGGTCGGAGGGCTACGACATCTCCCGACGCGTACACGAGCGGTCGCGATGATCGACCCCGACGAGGCCCGCCGGGAGGCCGACGACATCCTGAGCGACGCGGCATACGCCGAACCGACCCGGAGTCTCCTGGACCGTGCGGTCGACTGGTTGTTCGACCGTCTCGGCGACGCGTTCGACGCCATCCCCGGCGGCGGGCCGGGCACCGGCATCGCCTGGGTCTTCGTCGTCGCCCTGGTCGCCCTGGCTGCGTACTTCCTCCTCCGCGCTCTGCGGGCGCCGCGCATCGCAGCGCCGGACGAGGACGACGGGCTCCGCTACGGCACCGAGACCTCGCGCGACGCAACCGTCTGGATGGCCGAGGCGTCGCGTCTCGCCGCGGCGGGGGAGCATCGCGGAGCCCTGCGGTGTCGCCACCAGGCGCTCGTCGCCGTGCTGGTGACCGAGGCCGTCGTGGCCGACGTCGCCGGTCGAACCGCCGGTGAGTACGCGTCGGCTGCGGGCTCGGCCATGCCGACCCAGGCCGACCGGTTGCGTTCGGTGACCGACGACTTCGATGGCGCCTGGTACGGCGGCCGATCGGTCGGTGCCGACGACTACCGCTCGTTCAGTGACGCGTGTGCCCTGGTCGAGACTGCCGCCACGACGGTGCCGGCATGAAGCGCCGCGGCTACCTCTGGGCACTGGGGATCGTCGCGCTCGTCGTCGCCGCCGCCTACTTCGGGTCGGCGCGGAGCAACGCCGGTCCTCCCCTCGATCCGGAGTCGACGTCGCCTGACGGGGCGAAAGCCCTCGTCGAACTGGTCGGCCGACTCGGCGGCGACATCGACGTGGTCGACGGCGCGCCTCCCGCCGACGCCGATGTGGTCCTGTTGTTGGAGGACCGTCTGCCGAACGAGCAGGCCGACGAAGTCGAAGCCTGGGTGCGTCGTGGCGGCACGCTCGTCGTGGCGGACCCAACCTCGCTCTTCACGCCGCGCGTGGGTGGCGGCGCCGCCGGCGTGCTCGATGGCGGCTGCGATGAACCCGTTCTTCCCGACGTCGAGCGCATCGACGTCGGGGATGCGCTCGGATATCGCGCCCCGGCCGACGCGGACACCTGCTTCCTGACCGGTATCGGCGAGGCGTTCGTGACCTTCCAGCACACCGGTGACGGCACGATCGTGAGCCTCGGTGGCCCGGATGTGTTCACGAACGATCTGCTCGACGAGGTCGACAATGCGGTCCTCGCCGGCCACCTGTTGGCGGGTGAGGGGCGTCGCACCGTGTTCCTGCGGCCGACGCTCGCCGGCGGAGGAGACGATGGGCTGGTCGATCTGGTCGAGACACCGGCGCACGCAGCGCTGTTGCAGGTGCTGGTCGTGTTCCTGGTGGTCGTCGCCTGGCGGGCGCGCCGCCTCGGAGACCCTGTGGCCGAGCCCCAGCCCGTCCAGATCCAGGGGTCGGAGCTGACCAACGCCGTCGGCCGGCTCCTGCAGAACAACCGTCGTCCCGACCGTGCGGCCGCGATCCTGCGCGATCACGCCCGCCGCGACCTCTCCTCGCTGCTCGGCCTGCCGCTCGACGCGACGAGCGATGTCGTGGTGGACACCCTCGTCGCCAGGACCACGCTCGACGATGCGTCGGTCCGTCGTGCTGTGTCCGATCCCGTCACCTCCGACGATGCCCTCGTCGAGGTCGCCCACCTGCTCAGCCGCATCCGTGAGGAGCTCACCCATGAACGAAACCCAGTCCGGTAGCAACGCGCGAGACGCGGTGCTGGCCGTCCGAGACGAGGTCGGCAAGGTGATCGTCGGGCAGGATGGCGTCCTGTCGGGGATCGTCGCCGCCCTCCTCGTCCGCGGGCACGTGTTGCTCGAAGGCGTTCCCGGCGTGGCCAAGACACTCCTCGTGAAGACGGTGTCCGCAGCGTTCGATCTCGACTTCAAGCGGGTGCAGTTCACGCCCGACCTCATGCCGTCCGACGTGCTCGGCCAGGTGATCTACGACTCGGACTCCGGCTTCCGGTTCCGCGAGGGTCCGGCGTTCACGAACGTGCTGCTGGCAGACGAGATCAACCGCACCCCGCCGAAGACGCAGGCGGCGTTGTTGGAGGCGATGGAGGAACGCCAGGTGTCGATCGAGGGCGATGCCCGGATGCTGCCCGAGCCGTTCGTGGTCATCGCGACGCAGAACCCGGTCGAGTACGAAGGCACCTACCCGCTGCCCGAGGCGCAGCTCGACCGGTTCCTCTTCAAGCTGCAGGTCGGCTATCCCGACGCCACGCAGGAGGAGGAGATCCTCGCCCGGCATCATCGCGGCCTCGATCCGCACGATCCCGTCGCCGCCGGCGTCCGTGCGGTGGCGGGTGCGGCGGACCTCGCTGCCGGCCGTGCCGAGGTCGACGCCATCGCCGTGGATCCGCAGATCCTGGCCTACATCGTCGCCATCGCCCGAGCGACACGCGAGAGTTCGTCGCTCGCGCTCGGAGTGTCGCCTCGTGGGGCCTCGTGGTTGCTGCACGCCGCGAAGGCGTGGGCCTGGCTCGCCGGTCGAGCGTTCGTCACGCCCGACGAGGTCAAGGCCGTGGTGCGTCCGACGCTGCGGCACCGCATCCAGGTCCGCCCGGAACTCGAGCTCGAAGGCACCACCGCCGACGCTGTGCTCGACGGCATCCTCGCCACGGTCCCGGCGCCCCGCTGACCCGGCCTCTTCGCACGGTGCCCGTTCCCACACCACGTCTCGCGATCGCCGCGGCCCTCGCCGCGGTCGTCGTGTTCGTGGTGCCCGGAACGACGCTCGCGCGGTTGGCTGTCGTCAACGGGGTCTTGCTGGCCGTTGCGCTGTTGGACTGGCTGGCGGCGCCGCGGTCCTCGTCGTTCGAGATCGAGCGGCGGTTGCCGAAGGTGATCACGCTCGGAGGCTCCGACGAGGTCACGTGGCGTGTACGGAATCGAGGCGGTCGTTCGTTCCGGATCGCCGTGGCCGACGAGCTCGCCCCCAGTCTCCACGCGGCCAGCCGACGCTTCTCCGGCCGAGTCCCCGGCCGAGGCGTGCTGACGGCGTCGGCGCGACTCGAGCCGTCCCGTCGTGGCCGGTTCCAACCGAGCGAACTGGTGTGGCGGGCAGACGGTCCGCTCGGCCTGGCCGCTCGCCAGGGTCGACTCCAGCAACCGTCGTCGCTCCGCGTGTATCCGCGCTTCCGGTCCCGTGAAGAAGCCGAGCTGCGGATCGACCGGGCGCGCATCCTCGAGGTCGGTCTGCGTTCTGCCAAGGGGCGCGGAGGCGGAACCGAGTTCGACCAACTGCGCGAGTACACGGTCGACGACGAGTTCCGTCGCATCGACTGGTCCGCGACGGCGCGAGCGGGGCGACCGATCGTCCGGACCTTCCGGGCCGAGCGCAATCAGAACGTGGTGGTCCTCTTCGACAACGGCCGGGTGATGGCCGGACGGGTGGCGAGCGACGCGACCGACGGTGTGCCCCGGGCGGAGTTCGCGATGGACGCGACGCTGCTGATCACGACCGTCGCCACTCGTCTCGGCGATCGTTGTGGCCTGCTCGCCTTCGACAGGGGCGTGCGGGCCGTGGTCCAGCCGAGCCACGGTCGAGGGCAACTGGGGAAGGTGACCGACGCGCTCTACGACCTCGAGCCTGCGCTCGTCGACAGCGACTATGCAGGAGCGTTCCACCAGACCCTCACGCACTTCCGGCGTCGGGCGCTGATCGTGCTCATCACCGACCTGGTCGAACAGGCCGTGGGTGAGTCGTTGCTCCCAGCGCTGCCTGTGATCAGCCGTTCGCACCTGCTGTTGGTGGGCGCGATCCAGGACCCACAGGTCCGGGCGTGGGCCGACGCGCCGGTCACCGACGCTGATTCGGCGTATCGACAAGCCGCGGCGGCCCGGACGTTGCGCTCACGGGCACGGGCGGCGGCGCGACTGCGGGCGGCGGGCGCGACCGTCGTCGATGCACCGCCCGAACGCTTGGCCGCGATGCTCGGCGATGCCTACCTCGAGATGAAGGCTTCCGGGCGTCTGTAACTTGCGCTCCATGGAACAGCGCGTGTCCGTGATCACCCTCGGCGTCTCGGACCTCGATCGGGCCAAGGCGTTCTACGCCGCGCTCGGTTGGGAGGGTCAGTCGCCTCCCGGCGCCGACGTGGTGTTCTTCCAGGCGGGCGGCTTCGTCGTCGGCCTGTGGGGTCGCGAGCACCTGGCCGACGACAGCGAGGTGACCGACACCGGTGGGTGGGGCGGAATCACGCTCGCCCACAACGTTCGGTCGCCTGCGGCGGTCGACGCAGTCCTCGCCGAGGCCGAGGCGGCTGGCGCGACGATCGCCCGGTCCGGCACGAAGACGTCCTGGGGTGGCTACAACGGCATCTTCCACGACCCCGACGGCCACGCGTGGGAGATCGCCCACAATCCGCATTGGCCGATCGCCGACGACGGAACCATCCACATGCCCGGCGGCGTGTGACGCCTCAGACGCCGGCGAGGAGCGACCCCTCGGCCTCGGTTGAGCGGCCGAACCGGTAGATGTAGGCGAGGAACGCGGCTTCGACCGACACGCCGACGGCGATGCGTACGCTGGTCGGCAGCGGGCTGCCGGTGATGAACCCTTCGATGAGACCGGCGACCACGAATGCGCCGATCAGACCGAGCACCACCAACACCGAGCGTCGGCCTTCGTCGGTCAGCGCAGCGACCCGGGTGCGATCGCCGGGATCGATCATCGACCACCCGAGCCGCAATCCGGCGCCCCCGGCGACGATGACGGCCGTGATCTCGAGTAGTCCGTGGGGGAGGATCAGTCCCCAGAACCTGGCTTGTTCACCGACGGCGGCGAACAAGCCGCCGGCAACACCGACATTGGCGCCGTTGAAGACGAGGATCCCTGCCGTGCCGACGCAGGCGAAGATCCCGAGCGCGAACGCGGTGATGGCGACGCGGATGTTGTTGAACGTCACGCCGGTCGCGAACTGGGCCGCCGGTTCGGACGAGTAGTAGTCGGCGAACTCCTCCTCGACGTACGCCGCCCGCACGGCTTCCGGTCCGGCCGCGTCGAGCGCCGCATCGCTGTTGGCGATCCACCCGCCCACGACGATGCCGGGCAACAGGGTGAGGATCGCCGCAGCGAGCACGAACCGACGGATGCGCCAGACCGAACCCGGGAAGGACTCGAACACGAAACGCCGGACCACCGACGTCGCCGAAGCTCGCGTGCCGTAGATGGCCGCGTTGGCGTCGGCGACGATCGTGGTGAGCCGCGACACGAGCGCCGGGTCGCGGTAGGTCACCCGTGAGTGAGCGAGGTGGCCGGACACGCGTTGGTACAGGTGGACCAACTCGTCGAGGTCCTCGGGCTCGAGGTTGCGGCCGCCGTTGCGCCCCTGTTTCGCCAGGTAGGACAGCCGGTCCCATGCCGGCTTGTGCATCGAGATGAAGCGATCGACGTCCACGGTGCCCGGTACGGTAGCCAGCCGTGGCCGCTCCGACCTCGCACGATGCCGGGATCGTCACTCCCGAGGCGATCCTGCTCGAGTTCTCCGAGGCGGGGCTCGGGAGTCGGTCGTTGGCATTCATCGTCGACCTGGGCGTTCGTCTCGGCATCTTCTGGGCGATCATGGTCGGTCTGGGTCTCGCAGCGCCGATCGTCGGTGAGACCGTCGTCGTCGTGGTGATGATCGTCAGCATCTTCTCGATCCTCCTCGTGTACCCGGTGGTGTGTGAGGCGCTGTGGAACGGGAAGACGGTGGGCAAGATGCTCGTCGGATTGCGTGCGGTGACCGTCGAGGGAGCGCCCGTCCGTTTCCGTCACGCCGCCATTCGTTCCGCACTCGGGCTGGTCGACTTCTTCGCGAGCGCCGGCACGATCGCGATCCTGACGTCGCTGTCGACGCGACAGAGTCAACGTCTGGGAGACCTGGCCGCCGGAACGATCGTGATCCGCGAACGCCAGGCCGGAGCGCACGCACAGCCGATCATCTTCCAGCCGCCGATGGGATGGGAACCCTTCGTCGCCGGTCTCGACACGTCGACGATCGACGACGAGGACTACGTGTTGGTGCGGGCGTTCCTGCTCCGGGTCCGCGAGCTGCGTTCGGTCGCTCGACAGGAGCGAGCGCAAGAACTCGCCGTCTGGGTGGCGGGACGCCTCGGTGTCGACGTGCCCGCGGGCCATCCGCCCGAGACCTTCCTCGTCGCCGTCGCCTCGGCGTACCAGGCCCGGCATGCGTCCCCGTCCTCATCGTCGGTCGCGGCCCCGCCCCCGGGGTTCGCTCCGCCGGGGTCGACCCCGCCACCGGTGCGCCCGGGCTGCTCTTCACCGCGTGTCGCGCCAATGGCGACACGAAGGGTCAGGGCGGTCATTGGCCCGACGCGTCCTTCACCGTCGTGCAGCCTATCGGGACAATCCAGTGG